>DATDHA010000122.1:0-1831 GCA_036521815.1 Alphaproteobacteria bacterium
AACTGCGCCTTCTCGCCTTGCGTCGGTGCGTACCAGGCAGGCCAGCGTAGCGTGATCGGAGCGCTGTCGTTGAGCTTGCCGATGGTCTCGCCGCCCACGAAGAGCTCGAACTTCTGCGACACGGCGACGACCATGCGCAGCAAAGAAAGCAAGGCACCTTCGCCGTAGCTGATCCGTAGCCGGTCGGCCAGCCAGATGAGAGCCTGGTTGAGGAGCTCAATGGCACGGCCCGATTGCGCCGTGGCGATCTTCTCCGGATTCGCCCGGTTGCCGTGGATGCTTTCGAGTGCGAGATCGCGCAGCGCCTTGACGAAGCCCAACAGGGCCTCGCTCGCCGTGCCGTCGATTTCGAGCAGCTTGGCGTCGCCGTCCTTGTCGACGACGATCGCGTTCGCAGCCCCCTTGACAAGCTGGCCGTCATTGCCGACCGCAGGCTCCTTGATCAGGAGCGTGGGATCGGACGCGTATTTGAGCGCGCGGCCACCCTGGCTTAGCAGGTAGCCGAGCGCGTCAGTCCAGTGTGTCAATGCCGGCTCGGCTTTCTTGTCGATTTCGCCCGACCCGCCCGCAAGGAGGCGCACGCCTTCGAAATCCTTGGCCATGTTCGGCGCGCTCGCCGGATCGACCATGAGGCGGATCGTGCCGTCGCCGGCCTTGAGCCGCGTGTTGACCGCGTTGACGCGCGCCCGCTCCGGTGGGTTCGCGTCGGGCACGTTGAACGTCAGGCGCTGACCGAATGCCGGCCTAAGTTCGGCCTTGATCAGGTCCCAGTCGGAGCCCGCGACTTTGGCCGAGCCGCCCGCCCCACTCGTCGCGTCGCCGTAGCAGCGGACCACCCCAACGTGGTCTTTCCAATCGGCCGCGAGCTTGCGGCACACTGCCGGCGTGTTCGAATTGCGCGGGATATGCACCTCGCCGATGACGCCGATACCGCTCTGGCCTTCGGGCATTCCCGGCAATCGCTGTTCTTGCGCCACTACGGCAACGCCGGGAGCCACGTTGAAGTCGAAGCAAAAGATCAGCGGTTGCCGCGGGTCGTAGCGCAGCTTGCGGCAATGCGTGCCCTCGCGGAACGGGTAATAGGCTCGCCCCTCGAAATTGACGAAGGATGCCTCGTATTCCTGCTGGAACGTCAGCTCGTCAAGATCGCGCCGTGCCGCTTTGATTTCCGCGAACGGCAGGATGTCGGCGGACTTCCAGTGAAAGGACCCCCACTCGCTCCCACGGCCGAGCTCGGCCATCAAGGCCTTGGCCCTGCGATCGGTCTCATAATAATGGTTGCGTCCCTCGGGCACGCCGATCAGGTCGCACCATCCGAGACGGTCGGCGAGTGCGGGCCGCACATGTTCGGGCCAGGCACTCGGCTTCATGTTGGCGTATTCGTCGAGGATCCCGCCGTCCCACGGCTGGCCCTCGATGCGCTCCGGCTTGTCGAGGCCGACCACGTAAATCTCGGGGCCATGGATCAGCCGGATCGTCAACTCGGTCTCGCTCGGACGTCCCGCCAAGAGATCGCGCGGCACCATGGCTTTCAGATCGGCCCAATAGATGCGCTTGGCCTGCTCGCGCGTCGGCGCTGCCGCGAAGAAGCGCGGAATGTCGAAGCTCGTTCCCGCGATCGCGCGCAGCACGAGCTTGCGCTTGGCGAGTTCCGTCTTGCCCGAGCGCCGACCGGCAGGGATCGTGTTGAAGCGATGGGGGCTGCTCCAATAGGACCACTGCGCCGGATGATGCCTAAGCGGCGTCCACCGGGGTGCCAGAAGGACTGATTTCAGAAGGCCCGATCTCGGAAGGTCCCGTGTCGGATGGACCATTTACCGTCCTGTTCAAT
>DATDHA010000123.1:0-9504 GCA_036521815.1 Alphaproteobacteria bacterium
ACGCTCGTGCGCGTGGCGCGCGAGATCGATCTTGGCGCCTCCCTCAAACTCTCGAAGGGCGAGTCGGACGCCGGAAGCCGCGAGAGCCCGACTCTCCTCGCCGACGCTTGCGAGGCCGTGATCGCAGCACTCTATCTCGACGGCGGACTCGCGGTCGCGCGCCCATTCATCGAGCGTTATTGGAACCCGCTCGTGGAAGAGGCGGAAACCCCGCCGCGCGACGCCAAAACTGCCCTTCAGGAATGGGCCCAGGGCCGCAAGCTGCCGCTGCCAAACTACAAGACCGTGGCAATCGAAGGACCGTCGCACGAGCCGCACTTCACGGTTGCGGTCTCGGTCGAGGGCAAAGCGCCCGCCGAGGCGCGGGGGCGCTCCAAGCGGGCGGCGGAACAGGCCGCCGCCGAGCTTCTGCTGGCGCACCTGTGGGACCAGAAGCGTGGCTGAATCCGACGAGCGCGCCGCCGAGCGCCGCTGCGGCTTCGTCGCCCTGATCGGCCGGCCGAACGCCGGCAAGTCGACCCTCACCAACGCGCTCGTCGGCGCCAAGGTGTCGATCGTGACGCCGAAGGTGCAGACCACGCGCACGCGCATCGTCGGCATCGCCATCGTCGGCGCCACGCAGCTCGTTCTCGTCGACACACCGGGAATCTTCACGCCGAAACGCCGGCTCGACCGCGCCATGGTCGCGGCCGCTTGGAAGGGTGCTCACGATGCGGACGTCGTCGCCGTGCTGGTCGATGCAACGACGGGCTATGACGAAGACACGCGCCGCATCGTCGATGGCCTCAAGCGGGCGAACCGGCAGGCGATTCTCGCGCTCAACAAGATCGATCGGGTGCAAAAGCCCCCACTCCTCGAACTCGCCGCACGTCTCAACGCCGAAGGCGTCTTCACCGACACGTTCATGATTTCCGCCCTCAAGGGCGACGGGGTCGAGGACTTGCGCGCCGTGCTCGTGGCGAGAATGCCGTCCGGCCCCTGGCTCTATCCCGAGGATCAGCTTTCCGACCTGCCCACGCGCCTTCTCGCGGCGGAGCTTGTGCGCGAGCAAGTCTTCCTCCAGCTCCACCAGGAACTGCCCTATGCGAGTGCGGTCGACGTCGAATCCTGGGAGGAGTTCGACGACGGGAGTGCCAAGGTGACCGCGGTGATCTACATCCAGCGCGAAAGCCACAAGCCGATCGTGCTTGGCAAGGGAGGTGCGCGCATCAAGGCGATCGGCAGTGCCGCGCGCAAGGAGCTTGAGTCCCTCATCGGCCGGCGCGCGCACCTCATCCTTCACGTCAAGGTTCAGGAGAATTGGGCCGACCGGCCCGAGCACTACCGTACAATGGGTCTCGAGTTCGACGTGTGAGGCGCGCGCGACATCTAATGCGCGGCGCAGCGCGAACAGGAACTTCGCCCGAGCGCTTGTCTACTCTATCGCCCTGCCGATGCGCTCGAAACGATGGGAGGTTGGTGTTCTGATGGAGGACAGTACATCGGCGGAGTAAAAAATGATTTCAGCGCGGCCGACCAGGTTCTCCACCGGCGGACAACCGAGTTCACGCAAAAATCGGCTGTCCAGCGAATTGTCGCGATTGTCGCCCATCGTCAGGAAATGCCCGGCGGCGACCCGATAGACCGGCGTGTTGTTGGGATCGATGTGGTTGACAGGTGTATTTTCCGACGGGCTGCCGCAGACAACGGAGGGTATTTCAACCGTACTCGGCTGTGCCTCGCCGATGGCGAGCGGAAAGCGCTTCAGGATGGGGTGCCGGATTCCATTCGGCATTGTCTCGATGTATTGGCTGAACTTTACTCCAGACCTTTCATCTATGTAGTCCGGCGCTTGGTCCAGCTTGATCGGCTGGCCGTTGATGTTCAAGACACCACCGATGATCTGAACCCGGTCGCCGGGGAGACCGACGACGCGCTTGACGTAGTTGGTCTCGTTGCCGGCCCCTGACCTGAAGACGACCACGTCGCCGTATTTGGGATCACCTTGGAAGATACGGCCGGAGATGAGCGGCAGGTCCCAGGGCAGCGAGTAGCGGCTATAGCCGTACGAGTACTTGGAGACGAACAAATTGTCGCCGGCGACCAGCGTCGGCGCCATCGAAGCCGAGGGGATGCTGAACGGCTCGAAGAGCAGGCTTCTGACAAAAAGAGCGGCTAGCAGCAGCAAAAACACGCTGAGAAGTAGATTGGCGACCGCACGCCAAAATCCGAAACCTTGGACGCGCGCAAGCATGCGAAGCGTCGCAACATAGGACCAGAGCATCAGCGGCAACACGGAAATTATCAGCGTGAAGCCGACGATCAGGGCGAGCGAAATGGATGTTAGCGAGCCATGGAGATGTAGAGATTCCCACCAAATTATGACAGAAAGGCAGATGATACAAGCAACGGTTCCCGGTACCGAGCCCCAGGCAAGTGCCGCACGCACTTCGCGTGCGGAGGCTTTGCCGCCGACAATCTTGCCAATCCATTTGAAGACGAAACCCAAAAATAGAGGTCCGCGATGCCGATCGCGACTCCGGCGAATACGAACGCCGCGGCAAAGCGCCAATCGAGCAAATTAGGCTTCGACCCATTGGCGTAGGGCAGGAGTGCGATCTCGAATATCCCACTCAGGCTCGCCAAAAGGAGGACACGATGCCGAGGATCGCTCGCGACGATCCGATCGATCGTGGCGCTCGGCCTCAGCCATAACGAAAGCCACGGCGATGGATTGCGCGCACCACTGGTCGACGACATCAGATTAGCCCTGCGTGGAGAAGAGTTCGGGGGTCGGAATTCCTTTGAGGACGGGAGGCAAAGATTATCATCTTGCCGCGGAGTCGTGCAACTAGAGATAGACTCTACTCGCCCGCCGACACCTATAAATTTAGCGCGAAATTGCGAGTGAACGGTGCTGGCAAGGCGCTTGGAGAGCGGGTTCCGGTTGCTTCCCGACCGCACCGTCGTAGCTGCTCGCGACGCCGCCAGCACCAAAGCTAAATCTGGTCACTCCAAGCGTTGTACGCTAAACCAGAGCCATGGAATGGACCGATGAGGGAATCGTCCTTGCCGCGCGCAAGCACGGAGAAAGTGCTGCGATCCTGCAGCTTTTGACGCGTTCGCATGGCCGCCACGCCGGCCTCGTCCATGGTGGCGCTGGTGCGCGGACGCGGGGGGCGCTTCAACCGGGCAACCGGTTGCAGGTGACCTGGCGGGCCCGGCTTGCAGATCACCTCGGAAGCTATTCGTGCGAACAGCTTCATAGCGGTGCCGCGACGTTGCTCGACGATCCGCTGCGACTTGCGGCATTGGCATCCGCTTGTGCGATCGCCGAACTCGCCTTGCCCGAGCGGGAGCCCCATCCGGCGATCTTTGCAGCGCTCACGGCACTCGTCGCCGCCCTCGAATCGAGCGACCGGATCGCGGGCTGGGGCCGGGCGGTCGTCGCGTGGGAAATGGGTCTTCTCGGCGAGCTCGGCTTCGGCCTCGACCTTACCAAGTGTGCCGCGACCGGGCGCAACGACGAGCTTGCCTTTGTCTCGCCGCGCACCGGCCGCGCCGTGTCCCTCTCCGCCGGGGAGGCCTATCGGGACCGGCTCCTGGCGCTGCCCGCTTTTCTCGTCGACAACACCGCTATACCGAGCGAAAGCGATATTGCCGACGCGTTGGCACTCACCGGGCACTTCCTCGAACGCCACGTCTTCGCGGCACTTCACCGCGCACCGCCGGCGAGCCGCGCGCATTTCGTCGACCGGCTCGGGCGTGCGTTGCGCCGCAGGGGCGACGAGGCGGCTATGGCGCCACTGCCACCGAGTGGTTGACGGCAACGGCGCATCGGCTACTATATCTAGCGTTTCCAAGAGGGTTTTATGGCAGATACGTCCTTCGCCGGCGAAGTCCGGCCGGCTCCGTTTTCAGATGCACTTGCGGAGCGCTACCTCTCCTATGCGCTCTCGACGATCATGTCGCGCTCGCTGCCGGACGTGCGCGACGGCCTGAAGCCGGTACATCGACGCCTGCTCTACGCGATGCGCCAACTCCGGCTCGATCCGGATCAGGGCTTCAAGAAATGCGCGCGCATTGTGGGCGACGTGATGGGCAAATACCATCCCCACGGCGACGCCGCGATCTACGACGCACTCGTGCGCTTGGCGCAGGAGTTCGCGGCACGCTATCCGCTCGTCGACGGGCAAGGGAATTTCGGCAACGTCGATGGCGATAACGCGGCCGCGATGCGTTACACCGAAGCGCGGATGACGGCGGTCGCCGAGTTGCTCCTCGAAGGGATCGACGAGGACGCGGTTGAATTGCGCCAAACCTATGACGGCGAGAATGAGGAGCCCGTCGTCCTCCCCGCCAATTTCCCGAACCTGCTTGCCAACGGCGCCCAAGGAATCGCGGTCGGCATGGCGACGAGCATCCCGCCCCACAATATCGGCGAGCTCTGCGACGCCCTCGTGCACTTGATTGGCCATCCCGAGGCGCGCATCGACACGCTGGTGCGCTTCATTCCGGGACCCGATTTCCCGACCGGCGGCATTCTTGTCGAGCCGCGCGAGAACATCGTTCAGGCGTATGCGAGCGGGCGAGGCAGTTTCCGCCTGCGTGCGCGCTGGCAGGCCGAGAAACTCAAAGGCGGGGCCTATCAGGTCGTCGTGACCGAGATTCCCTATCAGGTGCAGAAGGCACGGCTCATCGAGCGGATCGCCGAACTCCTCCAGCAAAAGAAGCTCGCCCTGTTGGCCGACGTGCGGGACGAGTCGACCGACGAAGTGCGCCTCGTGCTCGAACCCAAAAGCCGCAACGCCGACCCCGAGGTGCTGATGGAAACGCTCTTCCGTCAGACCGAGCTCGAGACGCGCGTCGGGCTCAACATGAACGTGCTCGAGGGCGGGCTGGCGCCGCGCGTGATGAACCTCCGCGAGGTCTTGCGCTGTTATCTCGACCATCGCCACGACGTGCTGATCCGCCGCTCGAAATTCCGCCTCGGCAAGATCGAGGAGCGGATCGAGATCCTCGAGGGCTTCCGCATCGCCTATCTCAATATCGACTCGGTGATCCGCATCATCCGCGAGGAGGACGATCCCAAGGCCAAGATGATGCGCAAGTGGAAGCTCACCGACAATCAGGTCGAGGCGATCCTCAATATGCGCCTGCGCGCGTTGCGCAAGCTCGAAGAGATCGCGATTGCGGATGAGCACAAGAAGCTCTCGACCGAGCGCGCCGAGATCAAGGGGCTCCTCCGGGACGAGAACCGGCGCTGGAAGCGTGTTGGCGAGGAAGTGCGGGCACTCAAGGCGAAGTTCGGACCGAAGTCGCCGCTCGGCAAGCGGCGCACGGAGATCGGCTCGGCACCCGAAGTCGAGGAGGTGCCGCTCGAAGCCTATGTCGAGCGCGAGCCGATTACGGTGATCTGCACCGAGAAGGGCTGGATCAGGAGCATCAAGAGCCACCTTGCTGACACGGCCGACCTCAAATACAAAGAGGGCGACCGGGGCAAGTTCGCGATCCACGCCGAGACGACCGACAAGCTCCTCGTCTTCGCAACCAATGGCCGCTTCTATACGCTCGCGTGCGACAAGTTGCCGGGTGGACGGGGCTTCGGCGAGCCGCTCAGCCTGATGATCGAACTTGGCAACGACCAGGGGCTCGTGGATATGCGCGTCTACAGGCCGGAAGAGAAGTTCATCGTCGCGGCCGACGACGGGCGGGGCTTCATCGTCAAGGCGGAGGATGTGCTCGCGCAGACGCGCACGGGCAAGCAGGTGCTCAATGTCGAGGGCGATGTCGAGGCGGCTGCGTGCGCGCCCGTGCAGGGCGATTGGCTCGCGGTCCTCGGCGAAAACCGCAAGCTCATCATCTTCAAGCTCGACGAAGTTCCCGAAATGACCCGCGGGCGCGGTGTCATCCTGCAGAAATACAAGGATGGCGGGCTCTCTGACGTGAAGACCTTCGAGATGTCGGAAGGTCTGACCTGCCGCACCGGTGACCGAACGCGCACCTTCGCCAAAGCCGAACTCGCGGATTGGGTCGGCCAACGCGCCCAAGCGGGCCGCCTGCCGCCGAACGGCTTCCCGCGCGCGCGCAAGTTCGACTGATTGTTTCGCCTCGTCCGTTAAGCGGCACGAACGAACGTGCTCTGCCGACTGTATATCGAGCGATCCAGCATTCCGCCGGGTTCGATATGGCTGCCTTATGTAACGGTCAGTCCCGCGGCCACGACGCCGAGAATCATCACGACAATGAGAGCGAGTGGAAGATAATCCGGCCAGCCGAATTTCATGACGATGCCGTGCTGTCGGCGTGATTTCCAAGTTTAAATATTATAGTTCAATGCGATGCCAACTGCAATTAACATATTGATTTGACAGGTATTTGTAAGTTTTCGCGCCGGCGCCGTAAGCACCCAGCCGGCAGCGTGATGTCCCGCCTGCGGTGCCCTAGTGTGGCGAATCCGAAATTCGCCATATCTTGGGTGCAGGACCGTGAGCGAATTTCGGATTCAAAGTCACACTAGAATTTGTTGAACCTAGTGTGGTCCTCGGATTTGAAGTTCCTAAACGTGGCCGCCGCCAAAATCTTAGGAACTTCAAATCCACCACACTAGATCGTTTCCCGGCGTCAGCTCGCGACGGCTAAAATATGACCGTCGACCTCCCCGTCACCAACGGCTGCTCATGTATTCCTCTATCGCTTCGGGCGAAGCTTTCGCGTAGGTGCTTCGGCGACTGACTACTGTGCCTGTCAATCGATAAAGTGCCAACGCCGTCTCGGCCGCTTTGGCGACAATCGGAATGCCGCTCAACACGAGGGCGCCGTCGATCGTGAAGGGGCGCTCGCGGCAGAACAGCAGCATCGGGAGACCGCCCGCGGGCACAATGACCTCCGCACCCGACGCGACCAGCGGGCGCACTTGCTCGACAAAATCGTCGCGCACGGCCGCATAGGCCGCGGGATCCGTGAAGGCGCGCATGAAGGCTGGGAGATCCACACGTATCGCGCGCACGCCGACAACCCGCTGGCTCAGGCCATGCGCGGCGATTTGCCGTTCGTGCCAGCCAATGAAAATCGGGTCTATCGTCACCAATCCGATCTTCCGGCCCATGGTGCACGCCGCAAGCGGTGCTGCTTCACCAAGTCCGACGACCGGGATATCCAGGCAGCCGCGGCACTCGAGCAATCCCGGCTCCTGGAAATGTCCGATGACGAATGCCCTGTAACCCGATCGCTCGGCCTCAATCGCCTGGCGGATTGTCTGAGCCGCACACCGAAATTCGGTCAATGGGTGAAAATGTGCGTCCGGCGGGGAAAGGCCGTGCACCTCAAATGCGACGTCCTCGCTCGTCACACTGTCGAGCATACCCTGCAAGTGCGCGATGTAGGGCGCCTGCCCGACGGGATCAACGAAGCTCTGATACCAGATGCGCGCTCGGGTTTTCACGGAAGCGTCGATTTTGGATGCCATTGGCTCTCTCCGAGACCCGAAGATATCCGTTTTTTCTACGTTCTCGGCGGATAGAACTTCCGCCATCCCTCGGTCCCGAGCGCTTCAAGCGGGCGGAAGCGCGCCTTGTAGGCCATCTTGCGACTACCTTCGACCCAATAGCCGAGATAGACGTAGGGGAGCGAGTGCTGTCGCGCGGTCTGGATCAGATGAAGGATCATGTGACTGCCGAGGCTCGGCCATTTTCCGCCGGCGGCGAAGAAGCTGTATACGGCGGAAAATCCCTCCGACAACTTGTCCGCGAGGCACGCAGCGACAAGTGCTCCGAGTGGATCGCGAAACTCGAGGACGAAGCTGCGGACCGGGCTGTCCTCGATCATGTTCCGATAGTCGTCGAAATCCATGAGCGCCATTTCGCCGTCCCGGTGGCGGGTCGCGATGTAGCGGCGGAAAAGCGCGTATTGCTCCCGGCTCGCGCGCGTCGGCAGGACCTCGGCGGAGAGCGGCGCGTTCAGCTTGAGGATGCGGCGCATCCAAGGCCGCTCCTCGAAATTCGCAGTCAGTACCCGCACCGGCACGCAAGCTTGGCACTCGGGGCAAGCGGGGCGGAAGGCTACCTGGTGACTGCGCCTGAAGCCGCCGCGGAGCAAGGTCTCGTAAAGCCGATCGCCTTCCGCACTCGTCAAATCGGTGAAAATACTGCGCTCAACGTGACCGAAGAGGTAAGGGCAGAGTCGCGGCCCCGAGAGGTAGAAGTGACGCGGCAGTTTGGCAAGGCCTTCCGACGATCCCGACATGCCCCCATTATCCGCAAGAGGTGCTGCCGCCACAAGGTTAACGGCAGGGGGCCGGCTTTGCCGCTATCGGCGCCCCAGGACCATCGCTTTCGAACTCCGGATCACGACCGTACCTGAGAGGTAATCATGGAGGCAGCGCCGGCGCGTGTTGAAAAGTGCGACGCCCAGCACGAGCCACATGAGGATGGTTGCCGTCATGTACGACAGGCCCCAGAAGACGGCAGCTCGCACGAATGCCTGGCTCATCGTGGGGCGCGTGCCGAGCCAGCTCCGCACCTCGAGCCCCATCGTTCGCATCCCGACCGTGGCCGCGTGCCGGTTGCCGATCTGCAACGCGTCGTAGCCGACCGTCACCGCCGGACTCAGGATGATCAGGGGCAATAAGAGGAGCCCGAACGTGACGACATGAAGGAAAAGAGAAATCATCCAGATCGCGATGATCAGCAGGACAATAAGAAAGAGGTCGATGAGATGGCCGAAGATCCGGCGCAGCATCACACCTTCGTAAAACTCCGGATGGTCGAGCGGATCGGGTGCTGGCCCCGCCCAACCGGATGGATTGACGTTGCTTGTCGGTAACTGGCTCATGTCCTTGCCCCCCTGGCATCCTCGGGAAGCCTAAGGGCGGTGCGCCAATTAGGCAAATGCCGTCTAAGCCTAGCCTTGCCGGTCCTGGAGGAGGGTGATGCTGATGCGGCGGTTGCGCGCGCTGAGCGGATCGGTCGGAATGAGAAGGTCGGTCTCCGCATTGCCGGTCACGCGCGCAATCCGTTCGGGCGGCAGTCCGGCCTCAATGAGGGCGCGGCGGCTCGCGTTCGCACGGTCGACGGAAAGCTCCCAATTGGTATAGTTGCCGCCGCGCGCATAGGGCCGCGCATCGGTGTGGCCCGAAATCGCGATCTTGTTCTTGGTGAGCTTCACCACTTCGGCGACCTTGCCCAATAGCACTTTCGTATAGTCGTACATATTGGCGCTGCCGAGAGGGAACATCTCGAGCTTGTCCTGGTCGACGATTTGGATGCGCATGCCTTCGGGCGTGCGATCGATGATGAGGCTGTCCTTGAGTGCTTGAAGTTGAGGTATCGCCTGGATCGCCTGGCGCAATTCCTTTTCGGCCTCGTCGAACGCGCGCTCCTGTTCCTTCTCGGCAATCTGCTTCTTTTGCCGCTCGGTGAGCTTGGCCGGGTCATTGGCCGAATCCTTTGCCGCGTCCTTGGCGGGATTGGCGTCCCTGCTCTGTGCCGCAGCACCCTGGTCCGCCCCGTGCGCGGCGACGGCATC
>DATDHA010000124.1:0-2145 GCA_036521815.1 Alphaproteobacteria bacterium
GAAGGTCTTCTCCATGCCGGGAGCAGCAATCAACGCCCCCGTAAGCGCATAGGACCAGGCGTGATAGGGGCAGGTGATCGCACGGCAATTCCCTCGATCGCGAAGTAGCCGTGTGCCACGATGGCGGCACGTATTCGCGAAGGCCCGGACGTTGCCGCCTCGATCGCGAAGGACGATGACCGATTCGCCGAAGAGGTCGAAGCACTTGTAGTCGCCGGGATTCGGCACGTCGTCTTCGCGGCCGAGAAAGTTCCACGACTTCTTGAACATCCGCTCGACTTCGCGGTCGTAGAATGCCTGCGAGCTGTAGCACCATGTGGGAAGCATCTCCGCCTGGAGGAGGGGGAGTCGCACTTTGGCGTAGTGCGCGGGATCGAAGATGTCCGCGCGCGCAATCATATTCCGCTTCCCTCGGCGCCATCGGCAAGCGGCGCCGGCGGCGATCCGCAGCCGCGCATTTGCGCGATCGGCGTCATGCTCCTGCCCCCGCAGAGTAAATCCGTCCGGCCGATATCGTGAACATTGCAAATTAATCAGTCAATGTAATTTCCCCTGCGGTTCAGTACTTCGTGAGGTAATTGTCGATCTCCCACTTCGAAATCGCGTTGTGATAGCTCCACCATTCCTGCTTTTTGAGAGCAACGAAGGCGTCGAACAGATCGTCGCCGCAAACGGATTTCGAGAGCGGATCGGCGGCGAAGGCTTCGACCGCCTCGAGCAATGTGCGCGGCAGGCTCCGGACGGAACAACGCTCGAGTTCCGACTCGCTCAGTTCATACATGTTGACATCGATCGGGTCGCCCGGGTCCAGATCGTTTTCAATGCCTTCGATCCCAGCGCCGAGGACCATGGCCGCGGCGAGGTATGGGTTCATGCATGGATCGACCGCTCGGCATTCGATTCTCGCACCCGACAGATAGACGCCCTCATGGCTCGCCGCGTCATCCTCGATTTCGGGCCTCAGCATTGGAACGCGCAGCATGTGGGTGCGGTTATTGCCCCCGTAGGATATGAATATCGGCGCCCAGGTATAGCCCGTCATCGACCCGGTTTTTATGAGACGCTTATAGGAATTGACCGTGGGGCACGTCATCGCGACGATCGCGGGAGCGTGGCGAAGGATGCCGGCCATGAACCGATAAGCCGTCCGCGACAGGCCGCAGCCGCGCTTGTCCCGCGAATCGCCGAAGACATTTTGACCGTTCCTGAGATCGCGCATCGACATGTTGAAATGGGCGCCACTGCCGGTGCGGTCGGCGTAAGGCTTGGCCATGAACGTCGCGTCCCAACCACGGCGGCGCGATATTTCCTTCATCATGAGGCGCCAAAGCACGAAGCGGTCGGCCATCGTCAGGACATCGGCATAGGCAAAGTCGAACTCGAATTGACTGTTGGCGTCCTCGTGGTCGAAGGAATGTACTTCCCAGCCCAACTTGTTCATGTAACCGATGGCTTCGTCGAGCCAATCCAGATTCTCGAGAAGTCCCACGACGTCGTAGGCCGCCTTCGCCATCACGTCGAGCGGATTGGCCGGCAGGATCTTGTCGCCCTCCCGCCGCACCAGGAAGATTTCGCATTCGACGCCGAGATTGAAGCCGAATCCAAGCCGCGCGAGCCGGTCGATCTGCCGCTCCAGGACGTTGCGCGAGCACATCGGCCAGGGCTCGCCATGAAAGCGAAGATTTCCTGGCGCCCAGGCGACCTCGGGTCGCCATGGCAGGACCGCGATTGCCCGAGGGTCGGGATGAACCGCGAGTTCGTCGTCGCTTGGCGCCTGCCCAAGGCCGTCGATCGCCGCTCCGGTGAAAAGCTCGGAGCCGCGCATCATGCGCCCAAAGTGATCGATCGGCACGCTTTTGGCCTTGGGTATGCCGTGGACATCGACATAGGACGCCAGGCAATATTTGACCCCGCGTTCTTCCAACTGCCGCGCGAGGGCGCCAATGTCAGCCGGTCGCGGCACCCTCGCGGGCGCTGGCGCCACCGTGCCGCTCTTCCTGTGAGGTCTGGCCATCGTTCGCCCCCCGACGTTCAATTTGCAGAAGCAACCGCCCGCGCGCGAACTTCACGCCGTCGCTAATTCCCGCTCGGGCACGCCGTGCGTTCCCGCTCACGTCAGTACTGATAACGCGCGTCAACGCGATT
>DATDHA010000125.1:0-1598 GCA_036521815.1 Alphaproteobacteria bacterium
GTACTCGACACGACGGGGGGGCTCGGCACTGGGCGAGGCGGTGCCGCGGCTGCCGGGTGAGGCGGTGTCGCGGCTGCCGGGCGAGGCGGTGCAGCGGCTGCCGGACGAGGCGGTGCAGCGGGTGCTGGGCGAGGCGGTGCCGCCGGTGCCGGTGCCATCACTGGCGCCCTCGCGGGAGCCGCGGGCTTCGCAACCGGGCTGACTTTCTTGGGGGCTGTTTTCCTGGGGGCCGCCTTCTTCGCCACGACTTTCTTTGGAGCGGTCTTGCGCTTTGCCGATTTGACCCGAGCGCCTGCCTTCGCCTTCCCCGAACGTACTTTCGCCTTCCTTGCAGCCGGCTTGCGGGCAGTCGACTTCTTGGCCGTCGATTTACGTGCGCTCATCTTGCGAGCTGGCTTCTTCGCCTTGGTGGTCTTTGAAGCCTTGCGCTTGGCTGGCTTCTTTTTCCTCGAAGCGGATTTCGCCATATCAGTGCACTCCCTGAGTTGTCACGGAGATCGCGGTACGGATATTTTCGTCCGTATCCTCACCTTGATGAACCGAGTGAGCCAAGAAGTAAAGATGCACGATGAAAAGCACCTCATCGATCGACGGGGCGACGGGGATTGCGGATCACGACTGCCGAGCGCCCGACGCCTGCGTCCCGCCCCCGACCGAGGCCTATCCCCTCGTCATTCGCGCACGCCGCTGTCGCTACGATAGCGATAATAATAGAAAAGTACTAATCTAAGCTCCTGCCGGCATCCATACCCGCTCGCGTGACTCGGTCGGCCGGTAAATGATCCTGGGGAGACGGCTTATGCCTCGCGGCGTTGACCTCAAGGAACGCAAAAAGGCCACGAGCGTCGACAAGCATGTGGGCCGCCGGCTTCGGGTGCGACGCACAATGCTGGGCATGAGCCAGACCGAGCTCGCGAATTCCGTGAGCATTACCTTCCAGCAGGTCCAGAAATACGAGCGCGGCTCCAATCGAATTGGCGCCAGCCGGCTTTATCAGTTCGCGCAAGTACTCTCTGTCCCGCCCGGATACTTCTTCGAAGGGCTTGGTGCAGAGCGGCGAAAGGGGCGCAAGAACCCGATGGAGGAGCGCGTCTGGTTCAAGCGCGAGACCCTTGAGCTCGCGCGCGCCTACGCCCGGATCGGCAATACGCCGATGCGGGAGCTGCTCCTGAAGCTCGTTCGCGCGGCAGCCGACGGCGCCTGACGCCGGCCCTATTCAATCCGATCAAGCAGCGACCCGGCGCAACCCGATCGTGACCGCCTTCCCTTCGAGCTCGTGCTCCAGGCGGAAGCCGTCCTCGCCGTCGATCGCGGGCTTCAGCTCGAGCGCCAATGTTTCCTCGCAAATGAATTTGCGATGGCGCTCGATGGCGGCCGCGAATTCCGGCGGCAGCGCTATGCCGAGTTCGATCCGGTCGGAGATGTGAAGGCCGGCTTCCTTGCGGGTCATCTGGATGAGGCGGACGAGATCGCGCGCCAGTCCTTCGTCCTTGAGCGGCTGGGTCACCGTGACGTTGAGGATCACCGCACCCTCCCCGCGCAACGACTGTGCCGCGAGCCCTTCGGGAACGCGCAGGCGAAGTGCGAAGTCGTCCCCC
>DATDHA010000126.1:0-3221 GCA_036521815.1 Alphaproteobacteria bacterium
CCGTTGAGGGGCCGGAATCTCGCGTCCATCGCAACTTCCCTCGTGGGCGTTCGGTGGCGGCGAGGCTTGGAAGCTCTCGCCTTGCATCCCATGGAATTGACCGGCACATAATTGACCGCGAGCGGCCCGGAGACGGCAGCAGCCGCATCGCATAACGATAGCGGGCGAGGAAATTCATGGCCGAAGGCAGCTACATTCTGGCGATCGATCAGGGAACGACGAGCACGCGCGCGATACTCTTCGACGGCGAAGGACATCCTCGCGGCATGGCGCAAAAGGAACTCGGCCAGCTCTATCCCCGTCCCGGCTGGGTCGAACACGACCCGGAGGAGATTTGGCGCTCGGTTCTCGATGTATCCAGGCGCGCGATCGAGGTGTCCGGGCTCGGCGCACACGCGATCCTGGCCATCGGTATTACCAACCAGCGCGAAACCACGATCGTTTGGGACCGCAAGACGGGGTGCGCGCTCCACAACGCCATCGTCTGGCAGGATCGCCGCACGGCCGAGCACTGCCGCCGGCTTGCCGACGATGGTTGGAGCGAGATCGTCCAGGCCAAGACCGGTCTCCTGCTCGATCCCTATTTCTCCGGCACCAAGATCGCCTGGTTTCTCGACAACGTCGCGGGTGCGCGCGAAATGGGCGAGCGGGGCGAGCTCGCTTTCGGCACCGTCGACAGTTTCCTTTTGTGGCGCCTGACGGGCGGACGCGTGCACGCGACAGACGTGACCAATGCGTCGCGCACGCTCCTCTTCGATATTCACCGCCAGGATTGGGACGACGAGCTGCTCGCGATCCTGCGCATTCCGCGCGCCATGTTGCCGGCGGTCTACCCCAACGTCGCGGCATTCGGCGAGACCGTGCCCGGCCTTTTAGGCGCCTCCATTCCCATCACCGCCATGGCCGGCGACCAGCAGGCGGCCACTATCGGACAGGCCTGCCTCGCACCTGGCATGGTCAAGGCGACTTACGGCACCGGTGCCTTCATCCTGCTCAACACCGGTGCCGCTGCCGTGCGTTCGCGGAACAAGCTGCTCACCACCATCTGCTACCGGCTCCCGAGCGAGCCGACGCAATACGCAATCGAGGGCAGCATCTTCGTGGCCGGTGCGGCGATTCAGTGGCTGCGCGACAAGCTCGGCCTCATCGGGAATGCGCGCGAGAGCCAGGCACTTGCCGCGAGCCTCTCCGACAATCGCGGTGTCTACCTCGTTCCGGCCTTCACCGGCTTGGGTGCGCCCTATTGGGACCCCGATGCGCGAGGGGCAATCGCGGGATTGAGCCGCGACAGCGGTGCCGCCGAGCTCGTGCGTGCTGCCCTCGAAGCCGTCGCCTACCAAACCCACGACCTCATGACAGCGATGGCGGCGGATGGTGCCGCTCGGCGGGTCGCCCTCCGCGTCGATGGCGGGATGGTCAAGAACGACTGGATGCTGCAATTCCTTTCGGACGTGCTCGATCTCCCCGTGGCGCGCCCCGCGGTCGACGAGACGACGTCGCTTGGCGCCGCTTATCTCGCCGGCATCTATAGTGGATTTTTTCGCGCCGCCGACCTTGCGAGGCAATGGCGGCAGGAGCGCCTTTTCGAGCCACGCATGCCGGCGTCCTTGCGCGAGCACTTGCTCGACGGCTGGCGACGCGCCGTCGCTGCGGCAAGGTGCTGACGCCCGACGCTTCGCGCGAATCCGCTTCGCGCGAATCCGCTCATCGTCACGCAATCGGTTCGGCTTCCACCGTTTGCGTCTTGGCCGCTTCGGCGCCGACCGGCGTCATCCCACCTCGGGGTGCGAATACGCCCTTCGCCTGTGCTGGAACGCTCGGCCGGCGCGTCATTCGCCAAAGTGCAAAAAGCGCCAACAGGATATCGACGGCGGCAACGAAAACGAACAAGCCTCCCGGACCGAGTGCCCCCATGGTTGCCGACGCCGCGAGCGGCCCGACGCTCGCCCCCAGACCCCAGGCAAGAATCAAACCGCCGGCCGCCTTGACCGCGTCCTTCGCGTCGAGGAAATCGTTCGCATGGGAGACGCCGAGTGGATAGAGCGTGAACGAAAACCCGCCATAAACGCACACGAGTGCCACGAGGGCGAGCTTATCCTTCCCGGTGAGAAGGACGAGGCCCACGGCCGCCGCGGCACTCAGAAATTCAACCGCGACGATCACCGAACGCCGATCGTAACGATCCGAGAGCCGGCCGATCGGATACTGGAGCAAGAGACCGCTCAGGACCGCAGCCCCCATGAAATAGGACGTCTCGGCAAGTGAGAAACCGCTGCCATGCGCGTAGACCGGACCCATGCCGTAGAGTGCCGAATTGGCAAGCCCCGAGCCGATGCACGCGAGCACGCCGAGCGGGGAAATTCCGTAGAGCGCGCCAAAGCTCAGCCTCGACGTTCGCACGGGCGACGGTGACGTCGACGACGTGAGCGACACCGGCAATGCCGCAAGGCAATAGAAGAGCACGCCGATCAGGAAGAAGTCATTCCCGTGCGGATCGCGCAAATTGAGGAGGAGCTGTCCGCCGCCGAGCGACAAATAGCTCAGCATCATGTAACTCGAGAAAAGTCGACCGCGCGTCGCAACGCTCGCGCGCGTGTTGAGCCAGCTCTCGACGATCATGAAGAGCCCGGCAAAGCAGAAACCGAGCGCGCCGCGCATCGCACCCCATACATAGGGCGATATGAAGAACGACGCGAACAGCACCGTCGCCGAGGCGACCGCCACGAAGGCCGCGAAGGCGCGGATATGGCCGACCCGGTTTATTATCCGGTCGCAAAGCCGCGTGCCGACCGCGAGTCCGACATAGTATGCCGACATGACCAGGCCGGTGACTTCGGTCGGAAACCCCTCCAGGCTCATGCGCACGGAAAGGAACGTCGTGAAAACGCCGTTTCCAGCGTTGAGCAGGCCCGCACCCAGCAGCAACGCCGCAACCGACATGAGCAATGCGAGCATCCGGCCTCTCGCCGATCCGATCAAATCTGCGGACATTTATGCCAGACGACGATGCCGCTGCGCCAGCGCGCGATCGCGGGACCCTTCGGCCGAGGCTCGGGTTCTCAGTAAATTCCGGGAATGAGGCGTGCGGTGCGATGGCGATAGTCGCGGTATTCGGGAAAGGACGAAGCGAGGACCCGCTCCTCGTTGCGCATCCGTGCGACTTGGAACGCAAACTGGATCACGACGATCACGACGGCCCAGGGCGAAAGGAATTGTATGAC
>DATDHA010000127.1:0-1767 GCA_036521815.1 Alphaproteobacteria bacterium
GCTGCTTCGCGTACTCGCCGGAATCTACGAGCCCGTGCTCGGTCATATCGACGTCGAGGGGCGCCGCGTGCCGCTCTTCGACGTCATGAT
This sequence comes from Alphaproteobacteria bacterium, assembly GCA_036521815.1. Taxonomy (GTDB): domain Bacteria; phylum Pseudomonadota; class Alphaproteobacteria; order JACZXZ01; family JACZXZ01; genus DATDHA01. Next base: position 91 of record DATDHA010000127.1, read on the forward strand.
CGGCATGGATATGGAAGCGACCGGCTTTGAGAACATTCGCTTGCGGGGCAAGCTTCTCGGTTTGCGTGAACGGCAGATCGCCGCCCTCGTCGAAGACATCACCGCCTTCTCCGACTTGGGCAATTATCTCTATATGCCGGTGCGCACCTATTCTTCGGGCATGATGGTGCGCCTTGGGTTCGCCATCTCGACCAGTGTCCATCCGGACATTCTCTTGATGGACGAAATGATCGGTGCGGGCGACGCTGCGTTCTTCGAGCGAGCACAGGGGCGGCTCAACGCCTTCATGACGCGCGCCAGCATCCTCGTCGTGGCATCCCACGCCAATGACGTCGTTCGCGAGTGGTGCAACAAGGCGATCATCATGCATCACGGTCGGGTGATGGCGATCGGACCGGTCGAGCAGATGATAGACGAATACAAGGCCTTGAGTGCCTCCCAATGAGGCCAGTGCGACGCCGCGGGTCAGGGCAGGAACCTTGAGTCGTGGACGAGACGCCGGTTGAGATGGAGCAAGATTCCGAACGCGTCGTAAGGCACGAGCCGGTCGGTTGTCCCGCTCGAAAAGAGCGCTGGAACGCTGAACAGGCGCATCTCCTGCCCTTCATGAAGGGTGAGGTGCTGAAGCTCGCTCGCGTGCATCGGGACCTCGAAAAAATATCGCCTGCGGCACCCCGCATCCTTGAGATCGAAGACGATTTGCGAGAAGTAGCTGATCTCCGCGGGCTCGAACTCCAGCTCCTCCTTGAGCTCGCGCCGAAGTGTCGATTCCGGGGACTCGCCTTCGTCGATCGCACCGCCGAAGAGGCCCCAGAAGCCTGGGAACCATATGCCTTCGATGCGGTCGCGCAATTGCATGAGATATCGGCCGTCCTCGGTCACGATAAGTGCCGCGGCCCCTTGGCCGGTGATGCGGTCGCTCGCGATCAATTCGATGTTGGACATTTCGGACGTTCCGCGTGTGAAAGCTCGGCCAGGGCCGCTCAGGATTTGCTGATGATCACTCGCGCGAGCAGAGGGCCATGCGCTTCGTGCACCTCAGTTGGCGGCTCGCGCGAAAACCGCGGCAGCGCGGGCAAGCGATTCGGGCGTGCCGATGTCGATGAAGGTTCCGCCACCCGAGAATGCCGCAAGCGAGCCGGCCGGCAGGCGGGCGAATACCTCGCGCTCGAGGGACTTCGCTTCACCCGCGGCAATCTCGTCGAGGAGTGCTGCCGAAAGACAATAGACGCCCGCGTTGATCAACGCAGCACCCCGGTAGGAAGGGTCCTTTTCGACGAAGGCCTCGATGCGTCCGCTTGCGTTCACGATGACGCGGCCATAACGCCCGGCATCGGCCACCTCGGCACAGAGAACGGTGCCAATCGTGCCGGCGGTCTTGTGACGTTCGACGAGCGCGCATAGGTCCGCGGCGGCAAAACTGTCGCCGTTCATCACCATGACCGGATCGCTCGTAAGCTTTGCGCGCGCAAAGCGCACGGCGCCCGCCGTCCCGAGTGGGGTGGGCTCGGCCACGGTCTCGATCGCAATGCCGTCGAACGGCGTCGACGCGAGAAAGCTTTGGACGGCTTTTGCCCGATGTCCGAGACCGAGCACGATACGCCTAGCGCCGAATCGGCGAGCCGCAGATTCCCCGGCTTGACATCACGGTGGACAATGCCCTGCCGATGCACATAC
>DATDHA010000128.1:0-2551 GCA_036521815.1 Alphaproteobacteria bacterium
GTGAGGCAGCCGCGCTCCATCGTGGCATTGCGCAGGCGGACGCTGCCATCCTCCGGCAGAAGCCGCGCCAGGTGGTCGAAACTCAGGGACTCGGCCCTGGGCGAGCTAATGAGGTAGAAACTCTGCGCACCGAGCCGCACGACGGTGAATTCCGCCTTGACCCCGCCGCGCCCGTTCAAGAGATGCGCGAGCCGGATGCCGCCTTCTTTCCGCGGCAGCCGGTTGGCGAGAGTTCGGTCAAGCCAATCCGCAGCACCCGGCCCCTCCACCTCGAACTTTGCCATCGGCGTCATGTCGATGAGCCCCGCCGTCTCGCGCACAGCGCGCGCCTCGGCGGCGACATGCGGAAAGAAGTTCGTGCGACGAAAGCTGTAGGCATCGCGCGGCTCCACCCCAGGTGGGGCGAACCAGACCGGTATTTCCCAGCCGTTGACCGACCCGAAGACGGCACCCTCGGCCTTGAGGCGATCGTATGACGGGGACGTTTTCAGAGGGCGTCCCGCGGGCCACTCGTAGTCCGGAAAGTAGACGCCGAAATTGTTGCCGAAAGCCTCGCGGGCCTTGATGCAGGCATAGGGCTTGTTGACATGGCTGCCGAAGCGCCGAGGGTCGAGGTCGACGAAGTCGATGCTGCACTCACCCTCGACGATCATCTCCGAAAGGTAATGGCCGAGGCCACCACCCATCACGACGCCACCGACAACACCTTCCGCCAGCCAAAGATTGCGCAGGCCCGGCATTGGCCCCGCGAGCGGCATGTTGTCGGGCGTGGTGCAGATGGGCCCACGGACATGCGCTTTGACACCGGCACGGGCGAAGGCAGGCACGAGCTCCATCGCCGCCTCGATGTGCTGCGCCACCGGATCGAGCTTCTCCGGCAAGAGGGTCATGGCGCCGAACCAGTCGGGGACACCGTCGAGTGCAAAGAGCTCGAGATCGTCGGGCGCCTCGTAGGGTCCGAACATCAGACCCTGGCGCTCCTCGCGGAGATAGCCGAGATACCGGTCGTCCTTGAGGATTGGCATTTCCGGCAAGCCCGCGCGCTTGCGGGCGACGATCTCGGGGACCTCCTCGGTAACATAATATTGATGGACAATGGCGATCGCCGGATAGGAGAGGCCGAGGAGGTGGGCCGTCTCTTGCGCGTAGTTGCCGGTTGCGACGACCAGATGCTCGCAAAGGATGTCGCCCGCGGTGGTCTTCACCTTCCACTCGCCGCCGCTGGTCTGCTCGAAGGCGATGGCCGCGGTGTTGCGGTAGATCTTCGCACCCTTCGTGCGAGCCCCCTTCGCGAGCGCCTGGGTCACGTCAGCGGGTGCGATGTGCCCGTCCTGGGGGTGGTAGAGGCCGCCGAGAATTCGCTCTCCCTTCTCGATGAGCGGCCACAAGCCGCGAACCTCCTGCGGGTCCAGGATGTGCGCCTCGACCCCCTGGGTACGGGCGGAGCCCGCATGCCAGCGATACTCGTCAAGCCGCTCGGGATCGGATGCGATCCGAAGCGAGCCGCAGTTGTGCCAGCCCACCGCTTGTCCCGTCTCGGCCTCGAGGCCCTCATAGATCGCAATGCTCTTGAGGACAACGCGGGAGAGGCTGAAGCGATGGGTATAGAGCGGTATGAGACCCGCGGCGTGCCAGGTCGAGCCTGACGTGAGTTCGTTTCGCTCGAGGAGCACGACGTCGCTCCAGCCGCGCCGCGTGAGGCTGTAAAGGATGTTGCAGCCGACGACCCCACCGCCAACGACAACGACGCGGGCATGAGATTCCATGGCGACCCTCGCATTTCAACCGTGCGTTCATCCCTCAGCTTCCGCCCCGACCCCCGGAAGCCGCTCCAAAGACGCGTCGTCGCTCGGGCAAGAGGCCTTGCGGGCGGTACATCATGATCACGACAACCAGGACGCCGATCGCTACGAGCCGCAGTGCCGAAAGTGTGTCCGCGGATATCGGCACAATGGTGGTGAGATAACGCGTGCCGACATAGAGCGTCTGGACGACGATCGTGCCCACCAAGACACCCGTAGGATTGCCGCGCCCGCCCAGGATCACCATGGCCCACAGAATGAAGGTCTCGACCGGCAACCCGTCATCGGGATTGATGTAGCGATTTTCGAAAGCGTAAAAAGCGCCCGCCAAGCCCCCGATGGCGCCGCCGATGAACATGGCCTCGGCCTTGAAGATCGTCACGTTCTTGCCCAATGACAGCGGGAGCCGGTCGCCTTCCCGGATGAGCTTGATGATACGGCCGAAGGGCGAAACCGCGATCACCCGCATGAGCAGATAAATCAGGATCGTGGTCCCGACGACGACGAGTTCGAACTTGCCGAGCGAGCGCTTTACCGTCTCTCCGCTGGCGCCACCCGCGATCCACTTTTCGTTCAGCACAACGAGGCGCAAGAGCTCGGCCATCGCCAGCGACAGGATGCCCCAATAGGTCCCGCTCATGTTGCGCACCGTTGCCGCAAGCAAGAGACCGAAGAAGCCGCCCGCCAACGCGGCGAGTGCCAGGCTGGCGAGCGGCCCGACGCCATTGTCGGCCGCGACCGCCGTCACG
>DATDHA010000129.1:0-9426 GCA_036521815.1 Alphaproteobacteria bacterium
GGCGGCTGAACGGCTGCTCGATCGGGTCGCAGAACGTCTCGACGGATTCGGCAAGCGTCTCGACAATCTCTCCTACAAGCGTGTTTTGGATCGCGGCTACGCACTCGTCCGCAGTTCGGCGGGTCGTGCGATCACGGCAGCCGCCGCCACGGCGGCTGGGATGGCGGTCTCGATCGAATTTCATGACGATGCCGTGGCTGCGACGATCGGGGAGCGGGTATTGTGGCAATCCGAAGCAGAATCCCGAAACGGAACGAGCCCCAAGCGCTCACGCGTCAGGGGCAAGGATAAACCCAATCAAGGATCGTTGCTGTGAACCTACGCGTGGTCATCATTGCTTGTGCGCTCATTGCATCTCCGGCAATTGCCGGCACGCTGAGCATCGAGGGGAAAGTGACGCAGGGCGGACTCGTCTTCGGCATCACCGAACCCCAGGCGGAAGTGACGCTCGACGGTAAGCCCGTCAAGGTCGCCGACGATGGGCATTTCGTCTTCGGCTTCGACCTGGACGCAAAGCCAGAATCGACCCTCACGGTGCGTCATCCGGATGGGCAGAACGAGGAGCGCGTGCTCGCCGTCGAGCAGCGTCACTACGATATACAGCGCATCATCGGCCTGCCCCCGGCCATGGTGACGCCCCCGCCCGAGATATTGAAGCGCATCACGGACGATCAGGTGCTCCTCAACAAGGCGCGTGCGAGCGATATACGCGAGCCCCTCTTCGAGACGGGCTTCGTCTGGCCGGTTCAAGGCGTGATCAGCGGCGTCTACGGCAGCCAGCGCATTTTGAACGGGGAGCCGCGCGCGCCGCATATGGGGGTCGATATCGCGGGGCCGGTCGGCACCTCGCTCGCAGCACCTGCCGACGGCATCATAACGCTCGCCGAGTCCGACTTGTATCTGACGGGCGGCACTCTCATCATCGATCACGGCCTCGGCTTGAGTTCGATCTTCCTTCATCTCTCGGCCATTGAAGTGAAGGTCGGCGATCGCGTGCGCCAGGGCCAGGAGGTCGCGCGCATGGGGCGCACTGGGCGCGCCACCGGCCCGCATCTTCACTGGGGAATGAATTGGCAGAACGTGCGCCTCGACCCTCAGCTTCTGGTCCCACCCATGCCGGCTTTGCCGGCCGCGGCTGAGGCAAAGCCGGCGACCGGCGGCGGCGACTGACGCCAAGCCGCTAATCCGGCCAGCGCCGGTGCAGCCAAAGCCACTGCTCCGGGTATTCGCGAATCCAACCTTCGATTATCGCGTTCACACGGGTCATGAGCGCCAGGATGTCGTGCTCGCGGTCGCCGGTCTTGACGATTTCGAGCGGGGGATAGACGAACAACCGGAAGTGGGCTCCATTCAAGCGCACGACTCGCGCCGGAATGACGGGGCAATCGAACTTGAGGGCAAACTGCGCTAATGAGGGTGCGGTCATCGCCGGCCGACCGAAGAAGGGCACGGCAATGCCGTTGTTCAGTTTCTAGTCGATGAGCATGCCGAGATGCTCGCCCTTGCGCATCATCGCGACCGCACGCCGAGCACCTTCCTCACCCTTGGGCAAGAGTTCGCCCGTAATCTTGCGGCGCGTCCAGCGAATAAGCCGATCGACAAGCGGATTGTTGGGCGCGCGGTAGATGCGTGTGAGCGGCAGCGCGCGCTGCGTCGCCCCCATCGAGGCGATCTCCCAATTGCCGATATGGGCCGAGAAGAAGATGCCGGGCTTGCCGTCCTCGCGAAGGTGGTCAAGATATTCGGGATTGATCACCTCGACACGGCTACCGGGCTCATAAAGCCGTATTTCGCCGAGATGGGGATATTCGCCGAAGACGCGGCCGAGGTTCTCCCACATATCGGCGAGGATCTTGCGGATCTCGGCATCCGATTTCTCCGGAAAGGCAGCGCGGAGATTCTTTTCCGCGTAGCGCGATACCGGCAGAAATCGCCCAATGGTCCGGCAAATCCGCCCTCCCAAAGCCGACGCCCAATCGAGCGGCATGAGGCGGAAAATTCCGAACGCCGCGAAGACGGCGGCACCTTCGATCCAGCGCACGACCGTGCGCAGCGCCCGAAAGAGGGGAGTGTGCGGCTCAGCCATGGGTTTCGAGGAAGCGGCCAAAGAGGCGTCCGAGCGCTGCCTCGTCGCACCACTCAAGATGCACCGGCACTGCCGTCACCATCGGTCGCGCTTGCGATGGAAAGCGGACGAAGTCCTTCTCCGTCGTAACGAGTTGTGCACCCGAGGTATCTGCCGCTTCGACGAGCCGCATGATCTCGTCGGGATGGTAGGCGTGATGATCGTCAAAGGTGACGCGCTTGGCGAGCGTGGCGCCGAGCCCTTCGAGGGTTGTGAAGAATTTCGCGGGCCGCCCGATACCGGCGAAGGCGAAAACGCGTTTGCCCGCGAGTGCCCTTGCCGCGGGGTCGGGAACGAGCCGTGCTTCGAGTACGGGAAGACGCCTTTCGATTGCGGGGGCGAGGCCCGTCGCATCGCCGCCGATCATCACGGCGGCATCGGCGCGCGACAGGCCGTGCGCCACGGTTTCGCGCAAAGGGCCCGCCGGAAAGACGCGCCCATTGCCGATGCCGTAGCCGCCGTCGACGACGACCAATGAAAGGTCCTTGGCCAACGCCGGATTCTGCAAGCCGTCATCCATGACGAGGAGATCGGCGCCAGCACTGCATGCCGCAAGGCCGCTCGCAAGGCGGTTGCCGCCGATCCAGGTCGGGGCGACCGCCGCGAGCAGAAGTGCCTCGTCGCCCACATCGCGAAAGTCGTGCCGGTTCGGATCGACCCGAAGCGGGCCCGCAGCTCTCCCGCGATAGCCGCGCGTCAGGAAGTGAGGCACCATGCCGCGTGCGAGAAACCAGCGCGCGATCGCAATCGCCGTCGGCGTCTTTCCAGCTCCACCCGTGGTCAGGTTGCCCGTACAGATGACGGGCCGCGGGAGCCTCCGAGCTTTGGTCAGAGCTGAGCGGAGCTGCCCCGCCGTGTCGTAGAGCGCTCCAATGGGGCCGAGGATGGCACCCATGGCGCTCTCCGGACGATGCCAGAAATCAGGCGCGCGCACGGCCGATTCCATCTCGGTCCGAATTCGGCGTCCGTGCGAGGATCTCGAGTTCCGGGCCAAGTGCCGCGATCACGTCATCGAGGACGCCGCGACCGGCTTCGGTTGCGTGCTTCGCAGCCGCACCTCGCTTGGCGCGCGCCGTCTCGTCGGCGAGAAGTGCGCTGACGGCATCGGCGAGCTCGCGCTCGTCGCGCACCACTTCTGCCGCACCCACAGCAATCAGGTCGGCGGCGATCGCGCGGAAATTATGCACGTGCGGACCATAGAGCAGCGCGCAACCGAACCGCGCTGGCTCGAGCATGTTCTGTCCGCCATGGCGCACGAGCGACCCACCGACGAAAACGACCTCGGTGAGGCGATACAACAGGCCAAGCTCGCCCATCGTGTCGGCAAGATAGACATCGGTGTCCCGCACGGCGGGTTCGCCATTCGAGCGCCGGGCCACCGCAAGGCCGTTGCCGCGCAAGGCAGCCGCAAGTTCGTCACCGCGTCCGGCGTGGCGTGGAACCAGGATGGTGAGAAGCCCGGGATGCCGTAACTTGAGCAAACGATGGGCAGCGGCGATTGTGCGCTCCTCGCCGGGATGGGTACTCGCCGCAAGCCAGCGGGGTCGGTCGCCGATTTCCGCGGCAAGGCGCTTGAGCTCTCCCGAATCGGCTGGCAGTGGGTCTGCGTCGTATTTGAGCGAGCCGGTTACCGCGACCTCGCGCGCACCGAGCTTAGCGTAGCGCTCGCCGTCCGCCTCGGACTGGGCAAGGACGCGCCTAAAGCATGCGAGGAGCTGGCGGATTGCACCCGGCGCCAAGCGCCAATTGGCGAAAGAGCGCGCCGACATGCGCGCGTTGACAAGCACCATCGGAATATTCCGCTCAGCCGTCTCGACGACGAGGTTCGGCCAAAGCTCGCTTTCGATCCATAGCCCGACATCGGGCTGCCAGTGATCGAGAAAGCGTCCAACCCACGCGGGGTGATCGGCCGGCACGTATTGGTGAATGGCTCGCTCCGGCAAACGCTCCGCGAGAAGCCGTGCTGAGGATACCGTACCCGTGGTGACGAGTGCCGTCGCTTCCGCTTCATGCGAGAGAATGCGCGCGACGAGTACGAGTGCGGATTGTGCCTCGCCCACGCTTGCGCCGTGAATCCAGACGAGCGGGCCTGGCCGGCGCGGCAGCGACGCTTTTCCCAACCGCTCTGAAAATCGCGCCCGATCCTCTTTGCCATGCAGGCGACGGAGCCCGAGATATCCGACGATCGCAGGTGCGCCTAAGACCGTGAATGCGCGGTAAAGGCCGAGGGCACTCACGCCCGTTGCCCGCCGGCGAGCGCGTACGGTGTCGCCTCATCCGATGGTTGAGCTGGGTCGGGTTCGATTGGCGTCGCACCGCAGAGAAGGTCGGCCTCGCGCGTGAGCGCGTTGAGACGGTCCTCGACCAGCCGGCGAGAGGCCTCGAGCGCCCGCTCGTCGCCCGTGCGCGACACCTCGATGGGCTCGCCCCACAGGAAGACACCTCGCGTGAATGGCAGCGCAAGGACGAAACGGTCCCAGCTCCGCAAGACGCGCCTGCGTCTCACGGCATAGGCGCAGGGAAGTATCGGCACGCCGGCGAGCTTCGCTGCACTCACGACACCCGCACTGGCGCGCATGCGCGGTCCGCGCGGTCCATCGGGCGTGAAGCCCGCGCATTCGCCAGCCTTGAGCGCTCTGAGGATCGCCCGCAAGGCTACCGTCCCACCCTTCGAAGACGAACCGGCCACGGTATGAATGCCGAAATGCTTGACCGTGTGCGCGATGAGCTGTCCGTCGGCGTGCTGGGAAATCAGCATGTTGATGCGCGCGTGCGGATTCCAGCAATAGGGCATCATGAGGAGCCGCCCGTGCCAAAAGGCGAGAATGAAGGGCTTGCCTTCAGCCCAGAGCCCTTTTGGGGCGGCATCTCCGCGCACGTCCCAGCGGCTCGTCAGATGCACGAACCTGACGTAGCGGGCGACCGCCCAGCAGAGACCGCGCCGCACCCCATCAGATCGCGCGAGCTTCTTGAAGGGCCGCATGGGTCAGGCTCGAACGCGCGCTCCGCGCATATCCGGCGCGGGAACTTCGGAGACCGTACCCTCCTCCGCCATCTGCAGGGCATAGAGCCGCGCGTAGATACCCTTGCGCGCAAGGAGCTCGGCGTGATTGCCGGCCTCCATCACCCGGCCGTCGTCGACCACGTAAATGAGGTCGGCATCGACGACGGTCGAGAGGCGATGGGCGACGACGAGCGTGGTGCGCCCGCGCATGAGTTCCGCAAGCGCCGCCTGGACCGCGCGCTCGGTCTCGGTGTCGAGTGCGGAAGTCGCCTCGTCGAGCAATAGGATGGGGGCACCCTTGAGCATTGCGCGCGCGATCGCGACGCGCTGGCGCTGACCGCCGGAGAGCCGCACGCCGTGCCCGCCGACCTGGGTCTCGTATCCCTGGGGGAGTTGAACGATGAAGTCGTGGGCACCGGCCATGCGTGCTGCACGCTCGATCTCCTCGCGGCTCGACCCCGGTTTGCCGTAGGCGATGTTTGCGATCACCGTATCATCGAAGAGCGAGATCTCCTGGGAGACGAGGCCGATATTGGCGCGCAGCGACGCGAGCGTCACCTCCCGCACGTCGGCACCGTCGATCGTCACGCGGCCCGCCGTTACGTCGTAAAATCGCGGAATGAGGTTGAGGATCGTCGATTTGCCCGCACCGGAAGGGCCGACGAGGGCCACGGTCTTTCCCGCCGGCACGTCGAGACTGAGGTCGTGAAGTGCGACTTGACCTTGTCCATAGCCGAAGCGCACGCCATCGAATCGGATGAGCCCGTGCTCGACCGTGAGCGTGCCGGCACCCGGACGATCGGTGACGGTGGGCTTCTGGTCGAGGAGTGCGAAGATTCGCTGCGCCGAGGCCAAGCCCTCCTGGAGGCTGGCGTTCAGGTTGGCAAGGCGCTTCATCGGCTCGTAGGCGAGGAGCAGCGCTGTCACGAACGAGAAGAAGGCGCCCGGCGTGCGCACACCGTGGATGACCTGATAGCCGCCGTAAAAGATCACGGCGACGATCGCAACACCGCCGAGCATTTCCATGATGGGCGACGACGCGTTGCGCGTGCGCGCCGCCTTCTGCGCGAGATGGAAGAGGCGCTCGATGATACCGTTCGCGCGCGACGCCTCGTAGCGCTCCATCCCGTACGCCTTTACGTGGCGCGCACCTTGGAAGCTCTCCTCGAGGATCGTGGTGAACTGTCCGAGTTCGGCCTGGGTGTTCGCCGAAACCTTGCGCATGCGCCGGCCGAGCCGGACAATCGGCCAGATCGCCGTCGGGAAGGCGAAGAATGAAATGAGTGCGAGCAGCCAGTCCTGGTAGAACATCACGCCGATGAGCGAGATGAGTGTCAGCGTGTCCTTGCCGATGCCGGTGAGCGCGTTCGACACGGCACCACGAAGCATGTTCGCATCGTTTGTGAAGCGCGAGATCAAAGTGCCCGTCGCATTCGAATGGAAGAACGCGAGGTCGGCGCCGATCACGTGCTCGAACATCTTGCGCTGGACGTCGGCGATGATGCGCATCCCGACGTAGTTCATGGAAACACCCTGGCCGTAAGTGGCGAGGCCCTTGACCGCGAACACGACGAGGATGACGACGGCGATCTGGTTGAGCTTATCGGCGTTGGCCGACTTGAACACTTCGTCGAGGATCGGCTCCATCAGCTTCGCCATGGCCGCCGTCATCGCGGCGGCGATCGCCATGCAGATGAGGGAGAACACGAGCTTGGGCACGAGCGGGCGGATATGGTCGCGCGAGAGTCGCGTGACCAGGGACACCGTCGTCGAGTCCAGTCTAAATTTCGATTTCGTCTTTTTGCCCAAGGATTTATATCCCCCAAATCCAGCCGACGGCGACCCGCGGGCCACCCGGCGGCGGGACCATAGCACGCGCGGCTTGCAAGGGCCATTTGCCTCAATGGGCGTGGATTTTCAAGGCTCGGCGGCGCATGCGATTTTCCCGATTTGGTGCCGCACCCTCGACCGAGACGGTTCCTCGGTCAAGGCTTTATGAAAGGACCGAGGCACCCGACTCGGTTTTACCTGGCATCGAGCCACGCCAGGAGCGGTGTTGTACCCGGATCGGTTCGGTGCTGTTGCAGGTATGTGCCGATCAGGTTCGCACGGAGAACGGCAGCCTCGTCCATCTGCAAGACGCGGAACATGGTCAGCGCTAGACGCTGCACACGTTCAGGGAGCCAGTCGTCGCGAAGCCCCACCAAGTCGTCCCCGCCGTCCAAGAGCGTCTGCCGCGTGTCGACAGTGAGTCCTCTTCGCTCGGCAAAGTCCTCAAGCAATTTGGATTCCGATGTCTCAAGTTCAGGCTTCGCGGTTATCTTCGCCGCCGTCAATGCGTGTGCTATTCATGATTTCGCGAGAGGCGCTGCCTCGATCGAATGCGCAAGTGTCCGGGATGGTCCGAGATGTTCACCCGAACTGTTCTCGGCAAAAGGCGAGAGTCCAATAATATGTCACGAATGAAGGCCAACCTAGGCGATCTCTACAGTTTCAGGCTACTGGGTGGGAATTACGGTGTTGCTCAAATTCTCGCAACCGACCACTTCGCCGGCGCTGATCGCGTTCTGCTTGCCCCGCTCGATTTCTACAGTGCCATACCGCCGATGCCGAGCATGGTCGAGGGAAGTTCACTCTGCCCGCAACAGACGGGGCGGAAAAATCATGGCATGGAATGGGTCGAGCGAACCGTGCCTTGGTGGGCGAGTTTCATCGGCAACGACCGTCCCCGCCCGCTACCGATGATTCCAGAGAAAGCCTATACCGGTTGGGGCTCAGCACCGCGGGCTCTTCATGATCTTCGCCTCGATCAAAGTGGGCGCAAAACATATGACGACAAGTCGCGAGAGCGGGCGACGATCTCTGTCAACCTCGGCAGCACCACCGGCACGTACAAGTCGGGCTTCGACTATGGGATCGAGACCTTCCCCCTTATGCCCGCGGACGGTCTTCCCGTGGATTGGAGCGCGCTCGACGCCTTGCCCGGTCTGGTCGCGCTCGATCATCGCGGCGCCGATCGCGGTTTGAGCGCCTGGCTGAGCACGCAAACCCGCATCAATGTGCTGACTTGGCGCGAGCCGGAGGACGCGGCGATCGATCTCAGCGCAACCTCGCTTTTGCACCTGTTGTTCGCCGATATCGATCGCCCGGTCACCGTGTCTCTTCCCGACTCGGTCATAGGTCTCACGTTGAGCGGCAGCACCGGGCAAGTCACGCTGAAAGGGCCGAGCTTCGCCGAGCCGTTCCGCTTGACGCTCGAAGGTCCGAATTTCGCCGGCATTCCTCAGGGGCTAGAGGATTTGCGGGTTATCGAATTCGCGAAATTCCGAACACTCGACCTCACGCCCGTGAGCTCGCTTCCGCACCTGGCGGAGATCGTCATCCACGATGTGCCGGGCGGCATCGCCAATATCGGCGCGTTGGCGGCCTTGCGCGAGCTGCGGGATTTTTCCGGTATCGAAATCTATGGCTTCGATGCCAAGGCCTTTCCCGCACCACCTCAGGCGTCGAGCCTGCTCGAAGTGTATTTCTCCGGTCTCAGCACCGGAGATGCCAAAGTCCTGCGCCGCCGCCTTGCCGATGTTCCCACCGTGTCTTTCGATCGTGTGCGCTCAGTGGCCTGGCTCGCGGCGAATGCGGACAATCCGTTTCGCGATTGGGAAGACACTTATGGCAGCGCCGGCAAGGGCGCCGGGAAGCTGTGGCGAAAGGCCCTCGCCGCCGCCCGCAAAGCGGGGAAAAAGCCGGCCAAGGACGACGCGCACGCAATCGTCAAGCACTTCATTGACGGGCTAAACGAAATCGACGCCTTTATCATCGATGATTTTCGCGATGAAGCCTGGGGTGCGGTCCATCATCTTGTCCACGCATCTCTCTCGGACGCGCTGAGCCCCGAGGAAACCGGCGATTTGATCCGGCACCTCGTCCGTGCGTATTGGAAGGACGAGGTGATCGACGACGAGCTGGCGACGCTTATCGCCGACCTCGACGACTTCTGACACGGGCTTCCCCGTGCATTCGATCTCGGTCGCCCGCATCGGCGAGGGCGCCCCGCGAAGCGCTCAGTCGCCTGTGGCAAGTGCGAGGTCGCCTTGGGCGGCGGGATAGAGATTTTCAAGGAATTGATGCGCGCAAGCCTCCCAGGAGAACTGTTGCGCATAGGCGACACAGCGCTCAGGCGGAATCGCGAGCGCCTCACGGCATGCCGTCGCGAGGTCCTCGTCGAGCGCCCCAGCGCGCGAGCCGCCGATGACATCGAGAGGCCCAGGTACCGGCAACGCTGCGACGGGGAGCCCCG
>DATDHA010000130.1:0-4517 GCA_036521815.1 Alphaproteobacteria bacterium
GAACTCGCGCGGCAGCACGCCGCGCATGATGCCGTCGACGAGGAGTGCAATGAGGATCGCGGGGAAGCTTAGCTGCACCTCGGCGATGCGCATGATCACCGCATCGACGAAGCCGCCGACATAGCCCGAGACGAGCCCCAGGATAACGCCCACGGTCGCGGCGAAGATCACGGAAGCGAACCCCACGACGAGCGAGAGGCGCGAGCCGTAGAGGATCGTCGAGAGCACGTCGCGCCCGAGATTGTCGCTGCCGAGTGGGAAGTCCCAGCTACCGCCCTCGCTCCATACCGGCGGATTGCGCGCATCGAGGAGGCTGACGGAGGCGAGATCGAAGGGATTGTGGGGTGCGATCCAGGGTGCGAATGCGGCGGCACAAAACATGATGAGCGTGACCGCGGCACTTGCGACCGTCACCCGCGAGTGGCGGAAACTGTAGGCAAGATCGCTGTCCCACGTGCGCGAAAATGCCGCCTTGAGCGGGCCAGGCCCACGCGTGCCGGGTTGGTGCTCAGCCATGCCCGCCGCCCGCGATCGCGCGGTCGACCCTGAGGCGCGGATCGACGACGTAATAGAGGATGTCGACCACGAGATTGATCACGACGAAGAGGAAGCCGACGAGCACCAGATAGGCCGCCATCACCGGAATGTCGACAAAAGCGACCGCCTGGATGAAGAGAAGCCCCATGCCCGGCCACTGGAAGACCTGCTCCGTAATGATCGCGAACGCGATGATCGAGCCGAGCTGAATGCCGGTGATGGTGATGACGGGCACGAGCGTATTCTTAAGCGCGTGCCCGAAATTGATCGAGCGGTTGGCGAGGCCGCGCGCGCGGGCGAACTTGATGTAATCGGTGCGCAGCACCTCGAGCATCTCGGCACGCACGAGGCGGATGATGAGGGTCATCTGGAAGAAGCCGAGGGTCACGGTCGGCATCAGGAGTGCCCGCAAGCCCGAGCCCGTCAGAAGCCCGGTCGACCACCAGCCGAGATGGACGACGTCGCCCCGACCGAAAGCGGGGAGCCAGCCGAGGATGACCGAAAAGAGCAGTATAAGGAGTATGCCGATAAGAAAGGTGGGCAGCGAGACGCCGAACAGCGAAAGGGCGAGGAACAGCTTGCTCTGCCACTTTTCACGGTTGAGCCCGGTATAGACGCCGAGTGGGACGCCGATGACGAGTGCGAAGATCGCCGCGGCAAAGCTGAGCTCGAGGGTCGCCGGCAGGCGCTCGGCGATGAGGGTCGAAACCTTGCGGCCCTGGCGATAGGAGACGCCGAATTCCCCCTTCACGGCATTGGCGGCGAAGCGCGCGAACTGCACGATGAAGGGATCGTTGAGGCCGAGCTGTTGACGCAGCTCCTCCCGGTCGCGATCGCCCGTATCCTGCCCAACCATGTTGTTGATCGGATCGCCCACGAAACGGAACAGGCTGAACGCGATGAGAGCGACGACCAGCATCACGCTGATCGACTGGACGAGGCGGCGAAGGATAAACGCGATCACGCGGCACCCCTCGGCACGGTCCAGTGCCGCCTGGCCGAAAGCCCGAAATGTGCCACGATCGTGTTCATCGGGACTGCACCCCCGACGCGACGCCTTATTTGACTTGCACCCAGTTCCAGTTGAACACGTTGTCCGGAAGTTGAACCAGGCTCACGTTATCCTTGACACCCCAGGCCAGGGCCTGCTGGTGGAGCGGGATGTGGCCGAACTCCTCCTTATGGATCTTGAAAGCCTCGCTGATTTCAGCCTGGCGCTTCTTGGAGTCGACCTCGCTCTGGATTTGGCCGATCAGCTCGTCGACCTTGGCGTTGGAGTAGCTGCCGTAGTTGAAACGGCCGCGGCCGAGCGCTTGGTCGTGCGTGCCGATGAGGTTCCAGAGCGGATTCCACGAATCATACGTGTCAGGCGTCCAGCCGAGCATATAGAAGCTCCGCTGGAAGTCCTGGAGCTTGGCGAAGTACTTGCTCTTGGTCTCGGCGAGGAGATTCACCTTGACGCCGATGCGCGCGAGCATCTGCGCAACCGCCTGGCAAATCTGCTCGTCGTTCACGTAGCGGTCGTTCGGGCAATTCATGCCGACGGTGAACCCGTTCGGATATCCGGCGTCCACGAGGAGCTTCTTCGCCTCGTTCGGATCGTAAGCGTAGCGGTCGTTGAGCGACTTGTCCCAGCCGTTGACCGAAGGTGCAACCATCAGGCCGGAAGGGGTGGCGGCACCGCGCATAACCTTGCTCACGATCGCGTTCTCGTCGATCGCGAGATAGAACGCCTTGCGGACCCGCACGTCCTTGAAGGGGTTCTTGCCCTTGACGTCGGAGTCGGTGAGCTCGTTGAGCGTCTGGTTCATGCCGAGGAAGATCGTGCGCATTTCGGGGCCCTGGAGAACCTTCCTGCCCGACGTCTTGTTGATACGGTCGACGTCCTGGATCGGCACGGTGTAGACCATGTCGACTTCGCCCGAGAGAAGGGCTGCGACGCGCGTCGCGTCCGACTTGATGACGCGGAAGTCGACTTCGGTCAGGTCGTGTTCGACTTTACCCCACCAATTGGGATTGGGTACTGCAACCGTGTGCACGTCGGGCTCGCGGGACGTCACCATGAAGGGGCCGGTCCCGTTCGTGTGCAGCATCGCGTAATTCTCCTCCTTCGAACTCGCGGTCGTCGCCTTCACCGCCCCGTTCTTCTCCGCCCACGCCTTGGACATGATGTACCACTGGGAGAACTGGCCGGGCAGAAGCGGGTCGGACGTCTTGGTGATGAAATCGACAGTCATCGGATCGACGATCTTGACCTCGCGCACGGAACCGAGCTTGCCCTTGAGGTCAGAGCCCTCGCCGATCACGCGCTGATAGGAAAAGAGCACATCGTCCGCCGTGAAGGTCGAACCATCGTGGAATTTGACGTTCGGGCGCAGATGGAAGCGCCAAGTCGTCGGATCCGTCTGCTCCCACGAGGTGGCGAGCTTCGGCACCATCTCGAGTTCCTTGCCGCGTCCGACGAGCGGTTCATATATGTTGCCGAGAAATCCTAGCAGGAACGTCTCGTTGAGATAGTAGGGCTCCATCGCCGAGACGTCGCCGTCGTTCGCCCAGGTGAACGTCTTGGCCGACGCCGTTCCGAAAAATCCAAGCGTGAGCGCCGCAGCAAGCGCTACGAACCTCGCCTTCCCTGACATCAACGCCTCCAAGACCGGTTGGTTATTTATTTTGAATGGTGCCCTGCTCGCCCGCCACCAAGATCCGTCGAGCGGGCCTTCTGTCGGCCCGTCGTCGCGTCCCTCGTCGCGTCCCTCGTCCCTGGGAAAGCCTAGGCGGTTACATTTTGGTGTCAACTGGATTCGCGCCGCAGCCTGCCGTCAAGCGACACTCAGGGGCGTTTCGCCGCCGAGCCGGTTCGAGCGCGCGCCGCACCGTCCGCGAGGCGGCTTATCACTTCGGCACTCGACATCACGTCGCCGAAGGCGCGGATGAACGTCGAGTAGGTCACGAGGTTGTCGAGCTCCGTGCGCGCCGCGTTGGCGTCCGAGACCATGATGGTCCTGAAGTCGAGAAACGCCGCCTCCCGGGCGGTCGATTCGCAGCACACGTTGATGACCGTGCCGACGATCAGAAGCGTGTCGAGCGCGCGCTCGTGCAGCAGCTTCTCGAGCCGCCCCTTGCTGCCGCAGAAGGCGCTGAAGCGGTTCTTGGCCACGACGGCTTCACCCGGCCGATAATCGAGGAGCGGCCAGATCGCATGGCCCTCGTGACCTTCGGTGAGTACGGCACGGAAATTTCCGCCCGCCGCCGGCCCCATCACGTGGTCGAACAGGACCTGCCACCGATCGGCCTCGTCCGGTCCGTAAGTCGAGATCACCCATACGATCTCCCCGCCCGTCCGGCGCACGGCGTCCGCGAGGCGGTTGATCGCGGGAACCACGTCGCGCGCGGGATCGCATGCCGTCGGCCAACCCTCCTTGAGGAAAGCCGTTTGCATGTCGACGACCACGAGTGCCGTACGCCGGGGATCGAGCTCGTCATAGCAGTGAAGCCTGCCGCGCCGCGCGCTCACGCGCTCGACGAGTTCGGCGGGAAACGGATAACCGGTCGCGGCGCGCTCCATTCGCGGCAAGCCCTATTCGAAGAACTCGGTGACGAAATACTTGACCGGCTCGCCGCCAAGGACGTGCGGCCGATGGCGGTGCGCGTGACCGGCTGGGATGTGGACGATATCGCCCGGTCCCGCCTCGACCGCGGCGTCGGCAAATTCGTAGCGGATGCGGCCGGCGACGATATAGGCCGTGTGGCCCGCCTCACACCAATGGTCGCCGTCATGGCCGGGTTGGCGCTCCTGGTAGCGCACGACGAGGCCGTCCGGCATGCGTGCCTCCTTACCAAGCACGCCGGGCGTGAGCGGGCGAAGCGGTGTCTTGCTCGCATGAAACACGTACGGACTGTCGGCGGCGGCTACATCGCCTGGCATCGCATCCTCCCTCGGGCAAAACGCGCGTTGTGTCATATCAGGGGTGCGGGCTTGC
>DATDHA010000131.1:0-6749 GCA_036521815.1 Alphaproteobacteria bacterium
GTGCCAGCACCGGACGGTGCCGATCAAGGCAGGATTGGCAGCCGCGGCGGCCGCTGAACGTGCGCGTGAGTGCTCGTGTTTGGGTCATGATCGCGAGCGTCAAGCTGCTCCCACGCCGACACGCGTAAGCATGGCCACAGCGACCGATCCATAAACCAGGCTCCAATAGATACCTATTGCGCATTGCGTAAGATTTGCTAATTATTGGCGGCCTCATGCTCAACAGCGCGCATATATTGTAATATCCTAATGAAATATCTCACCATGACAGTAAAGCCGGTCCTGCGACTGCGGAACCTTGCGTTTGCATTTGCAGCAATCGCCGCTACGTCTTCGGCAGCACTCGCCCAGCAACTTGCGCCGGGGCCTTATGTCGCCGGCGCAGCGGGTGCGCAGATTCCCAGCACCCTCAAGCTCCAAGGCGACGGTGTCGACGAGAATATCGACCGCGACGTGGGTCCTACGGTGATCGGCTCGGTCGGCTATGCGTTCCCGGATCGTATCCGGGTCGAGGCCGAGGCGGATTGGCGCCGCGGGCAAACCACGACCGTCGACGGCATATCGAGCGTGGGGCATGTCTCCGCATTTGGTGGGCTTGCCAACGTCCTTTACGACATTCCGATCGGCGAATCCTACACCGGCTATGTCGGCGCGGGCGTCGGCGTGGCGCGCGTGGGCTACACCGTCTCGCCGTCCGGCGGTACGGGGATTGACGACAGCGACGTGACCTTCGCTTATCAGGGCATCGCGGGTATCGCCTATAATCTCAGCACCAACCTGGCGCTTACGGCGGATTATCGTTACTTCCGCACCACGCCTGTGACGATCCGCACGGATTCGGGTGCGCGCACGAGTGGGGAATATGACGCGCACACATTGACCCTCGGGCTGCGCTATAGCTTCGAGCATCCCGCCCCTGCGGCGAAACCGGTCGCCGCCCGGGCCGACAACCGCCCCTTCGCCACGATTGCGGCGGCGCAAACCAAATCCGACGCGGATGCCGAGCCTGACGCCGGGCTTCAGCCGGCGGCTGCGGTATCGCCGTCGCCGGCAAAGCCGCCGTCGCGCTCCTATGTCGTCTTTTTCGAGTTCGACAGCTCGAATATCACGCCGGGAGGCCGCATGGTGGTGGAGCAGGCGGCCACGAGTATCCGCGAGTCCGAGGTCACGTTGATCCACGTCACGGGGCACGCCGACCGCGTCGGAACGGAGGAATATAACTTCCGCCTGTCGCTTCGCAGGGCGAACGCGGTCAAGGCCGAACTCATCCGGCTCGGCGTTTCCCCGGATCAGATGGAAATCGCCGGCAAAGGCATGACAATGCCCGCGGTAGACACCCCGCCCGGTGTGCGCGAGCAGCGCAACCGCAGAGTCGAAATCACGTTTTAGGCCCGATCGCTATATTATCGGCGGGTTCGTTCGCGACGCGACTTCGCGAAGCATCGGTGACGTCACGATCGAAGGGGTGAAGATCGGCGATGAGCTCGCCGCGGTTGGTAATCTTCCTGCTAAGGGTGCGGCCAAAGACGCGGTGCTGTCTGCATTGCATGGCAAACCCGGAGAAAGACGCGTGCTCACTGTCGAACATGAGAACGTCCGGCATGAGATCTATGCCGTTGTCTTGGGGCTCGATTGAGAGGGTCGAGCAATGGAGCGTCTCCAGCCAAACTCCACGATCGTCGATGGGCGGATGCTGACATGGCCTAGCTTGAATTTGCCGTCAAAATAACGTACAATGTTAGACAATTGACGTACGAAACCGAGATGAGCAATGACCCGCAAGCAGACCAAGGCCGAGCGAGACCTCCCGACCCGCGCCGAACGGCTGGGGTTCCGGCTCGACGAAGAGACGAAGGAGCTGATTGAGCGCGCGGCGCATCTCGAGCGCCGCAAGCTGACGGATTTCTGCGTGACGGCACTTGCCGACGCGGCCCGGCGGACCATCGCCGAGCATGAGACGCTCGTGCTCTCGGAACGAGACCGGCAGGCGTTCTTCGCTGCGCTGATCAATCCGCCCAAGCCGAACGACCGGCTCGTCCGTGCGCTGGCGGAGCACAAGCGGCGGATTGGGCGCTAGATGGCAGGGGCGTCGTCGCCCGATCTGAAAATCGAACCACTGGCCTCCCATCACGATCGCGTCGGGTTCGCCTGCGGGGTCGAGAGCTTGGATCGATATTTCCGCATCCAAGCCGGTCAGGATGCCCGCCGCAAGGCCAATGGCGTTTTTGTGCTCGTCAGCCCTCGCACACCGGACAAGGTCCTCGGCTACTACACACTCTGTGCGACCGCTCTTCCGCAGGGCGACATACCCGCGGCAGCGCGAAAGCACATTCCGCGCTATCCTCTGGTCAGCGCAACGCTTGTCGGGCGACTCGCGGTCGCCGGCGCGCATCAGGGACAGGGGCTGGGTGCTATGCTGCTCGCGGATGCAGTTCAACGCGCCTATGCCAGTGCCCGTTCCGTCGGCTCTTCGATGTTGGTCGTCGATGCGATCGGCGAACATGCCGCGGCCTTTTATGAGGCGAACGGATTCGTCCGCTTGCCGGACTCTTTACGCCTGGTGATGCCAATGCAGGCAATCGGAAAACTGACCGCACCATGACCGCCGATCGTGAGGAATTGCACTAGAGCCTGATCAGATCGAATAGAATCGGATCAGGCTCTAGATTTGTTGATTTCGTCGCATTTTCTACGGCAAACCCTGCGCGACGGTTTCGTCGTCGCACAGCCACTTTGCCGGAAAATGCTGTAGGCGCCAGTGCGATTCACTTCGCAGCCATCGCTGGATCTGCGAAAGAATGCGCCAATTACCGCACGAACGCGGGATACGCTTCAGCGTGCCTCGATCATGCTCCGGGCGCTAGGCCGGACGGCGCGCCTTGAGTGCCGCCGATAGCGTCCCATCGTCGAGATAATCGAGCTCGCCCCCGACCGGCACACCGTGCGCGAGCCGGGTGACCGTGACGCCGAGGCTTGCCAGGCGATCGGCGATGTAGTGCGCCGTCGTCTGGCCGTCCACGGTGGCGTTGGTCGCAAGGATCACCTCGTTGACCCGCTCCTCCCTGACGCGCTGGACAAGGCGCGGGATGTTGAGCTGATCCGGCCCGACGCCGTCGAGGGCGGAGAGCGTTCCGCCGAGCACGTGGTAGCGGCCCTTGAATGCGCTCGCCCGCTCGAGCGCCCAAAGATCGGCCACCTCCTCGACGACGCAGAGGACACTCGCGTCACGCCGTCCGTCGGCACAGATGGCGCACGGATCGATGGTATCGATATTGCCGCAGCGCGAACAGGCCCGGACATTCTTGGCGGCATCCGCAAGTGCGCTCGCAAGCGGCTCGAGGAGTGCTTCACGCCGTTTCAGAAGATGCAGGGCGGCGCGGCGCGCCGAACGGGGGCCGAGTCCCGGCAGCTTGGCCAAGAGCTGGATCAGGCGATCGATCTCGGAGCCGATCATGGCCGGGCAAGCGTTCTGCGCGTGCCGTGCGCCGCTACGCCCCACTCGCCCGTCGAGCAGCACTTGGCATAGGGCCTGTCATCGCATCCCTTTCCCTCATCCCTGAAGAGGAGGGAAAGGTGGTCGGTATATCGCGTGCCCATATTTCCCGTTGCTAGTGTGGTGGATTTGAAGTTCCTATGATTTTGGTGGCATCCGCGTTTAGGAACTTCAAATCCGAAGACCACACTAGATACAACATATTACTCGTGTGTCTTTGAATCCGAAATTCGCTCACGGTCCCGCACCCAGATGTGGCGAATTTCGGATTCGCCACACTAGAACGGCAGCTTGAGGCCGGGGGGCAGATTGAGCCCACCGGTGAATTTTTGCATTTCCTCCGCCACGTGCGCCTCGACCTTGCTTTTGGCGTCGTTGAAGGCCGCGACGATCAAGTCCTCGAGCACCTCGACCTCCTTCGGATCGGCAAGCGTTCGGTCGATCTTCACGCGGCGCATATGGCCTTTGCCGTTGACGACGACCTTGACCATCCCGCCGCCCGAGGCACCTTCCTGCTCGAACTCGCCAAGCTTCTCCTGCATCGCCTGCATGCGCGCCTGCATCTCCTGCGCCTGTTTCATAAGCTGACCAAGATTCTTCATGTCGTCACGTCCCCAAATCTCCGTCCAACGCGATATCGCCGGCCATCGGGTTATCGCCGACCAGGTCAGCACTCGCCTCAACGCTGCCATCTCCGTCCAGGCCCGCATCCGGCGTATCGTCGAACGTCGCCCCTCGCTCGCGCACATTCTCGACGACAGCACCGGGGAAGCTCTGCAGCAATGCCTTGACGAGCGGCAGATTGGATGCTTCGGCGAGCCGATCGGCCGTCTGTTGCTTCGCCTGGGTCGCGAGCGTCTGGTCGCCGGCTTCGTTCGAGACGGATATCGCCCAACGCCGCCCGGTCCATTCCGAGAGGAGGGTCGTGAGCCGCGGGGCGAGGTTCGCTAGTGCGTGCTCGGTCGGGCGGAATTCGAGACGGCCCGGTTCGAAGCGCACGAGATGGACGTTGTTCCGCAAGTGAGCCGCCAATATCGGCTCGCGGGCCTCGACCACCGCGACAAGTGCTTCGAAGGTCTCCACACCCGGCAATTCCTGCTTTGCCGCCGTGGGCCCGGCAGCGTCCACTTCGGGGACCACCCGCCGCGCCAGGGACGCCTCGGTCGGATGCAGCGTCTGGCGTGGCGCAGAAGATGGCGCGCTTTGCGCGCCGGCGGCCTTGTCGGCGGCCGTCTGGCGTGGCGCAGAAGATGGCGCGCTTTGCGCGCCGGCGGCTTTTTCAGCCGTCGGCTGGCGTGACGAAGAAGATGGCGCGCCCGCCGATGCCTGAACGGGCGAGCCACCCGCACCGAGGGAGCGCACAAGTTCGGCTGGGCTCGGCAATTCCGCGGCATAGGCAAGTCGGATGAGCGTCATCTCGGCCGCTGTAAGTGGTGCGGTCGAGTGCTGCGTCTCGGAAAGTCCCTTGAGAAGCATTTGCCAGGCACGGCTCAAGCTCGCCATGGTAAGGCCCGCCGCCATGGCGAGGCCACGCGCCTTGGCACCATCCGAGGAAACCGGACCATCCGCATCCGGATCGATCTTGGCGCGCGTCAGCCAATGGCAAATCTCGAGCAAATCCTGAAGCACCACGACGGGATCGGCCCCCGCCTTGTAAAGATCGGCCATGAGCGCCAGTGCCGCCTTGATCTCCCCTTTCATCACGTGATCGAAGAGGTCGAGGATCTGCACCCGGTCGGCGAGCCCGAGCATGTCGCGCACTTGTTCGGCCGTAGGAGCCCCCGCACCATGGGCGATCGCCTGGTCGAGAAGCGAGAGGCCGTCGCGCACCGAGCCGTCGGCGGCGCGCGCGATCAGCTCGATTGCCTCGGGCGGTACCTCGGCCCCTTCAGCACCGGCCACCTTGGCCAAATGTCCGGCAAGGACGCCGAGATCGACGCGGCGCAAGTCGAAGCGCTGGCAGCGCGAGAGTACCGTGATCGGCACCTTGCGAATTTCGGTCGTCGCAAAGATGAACTTCACATGCTCGGGCGGCTCCTCGAGCGTCTTCAGGAGCGCGTTGAACGCATTCTTGGAGAGCATGTGCACTTCGTCGATGATATAGACCTTGTAGCGCGCGGAGATCGGCCGGTAGCGCACGCCGTCGATCAGCTCGCGGATATCGTCGACGCCGGTGCGGCTCGCGGCGTCCATCTCGATCACGTCGACGTCGCGGTCGTTCGCGATGCCCACGCAATGCTCGCACACGCCGCACGGCGCCACGGTGGGCCCGCCCTTGCCGTCGGCGCCGATGCAGTTGAGCGCCTTCGCGACGATCCGTGCCGTTGTCGTTTTACCGACCCCCCGCACACCGGTCAGTACGAAGGCGTGCGCCAAGCGGCCCTGCGCGAAGGCATTGGTGAGCGTGCGCACCATCGCCTCTTGCCCAACGAGCTCGGCAAAAGTCGCGGGACGATATTTTCGCGCAAGGACGCGGTAGGGTGTCGCTTCACCGGATAGGGTATCTGCGGTCATGATGCCCGGTGGAATTCTCCCGATCGAGAGCTGGCCCCCAATCGAGACCTGGAACGTGCAGACCTCGTGCGCGCGAAACCTTCGATCCTGGACCCGCGTCTTGAGGCCGCGACGTATGGCAGGGAGGCTGACGAACGACCCGGGCCGAACTCGTTACGGCTGCTTCCTTCCGGACCTGACCGGGTTGGCGAGACGCCCGTCCGCCGCCAACCTCCCGTGTGGCACTATATCAGGATTGGGGGCCGGAGTCGCAAGGGCGTCGGAAGGGGTCATCCGTTGTTCTTGCGCGGCACCGGCGATTGCAGAACCGCTCCAGCTATGCGAGGTTCGCGCCCGTGATGCGTCCGAATTTCTATTCCCATAGCGGGCTCGATCGGGTGAGCCATCTGCGCAAGGAGGATGCCTGGCTCGAGGCCCGGCTCCGGGACCCGCGCACGCGGGTGGTGCCGGTCTGGCGCGCGCAGAACCTGTTCCGCCCCCTCGCCAACGCCGGGGAGCCGCCGGTCCCGCTCATGCCTGATGTCGCGGCGGCCGGGCATCTCCTGAACGGTGCCGCACTCGTGGTCCTGCTCGGCACGGTCGACGACGTGGCCCATATCGCCGTCGACATTTCGCACCTCGAGGACCCGGCGGTCGCCATCGCCAGCACCGGTCACGAGGGCGAGTTCGCCGATTTGCGCCGCCACGGCCCGCTTCTCGAACGGCAGGTGGGTGCGATTTTGGCCTATGCGCGCGGCATCCT
>DATDHA010000132.1:0-2742 GCA_036521815.1 Alphaproteobacteria bacterium
GAGGTCTTGCGCCGCCAGCTTCAGTATTCGCTCGGCCCCATCTCTTGGGCCAGAATCGACGTCGGCGATGCCGCGCCAGCCGTGCTCGCGCGTATCCGAAGCAAGCTCGGATTGGCCGTAGTTCCCGGTTGAGCTAGATCACGCCCGACACGCCCGAGAAATAGTAGTCTCTCGTAACCGGATCTATGGAGGAAGGAATGTCGATCAAGAGCATCTTGGCGCCGATCACGGGCTACGAGAAGACAGATGGCGCGCTGGTCACGGGACTCTTGCTTGCGCGGCGGCTCGGCGCCTTCGTGGATGTGCTCCACGTGAAGCCCGATCCGCGCGCAGCACTGCGAATGCTGGGCGAAGGGGCGGCCGGGCCTGTGGTCGCAGACATCATGACGATGGCCGAGCGGGAGGGGGAGGCACGCGCCAAGTCGGCGGAAAATTTCTTCGTCGGCGCCTGCCGGGAGGCCAAAGTCGTGGCGTCAGGTGCCAATGCGGGTGCGCGCTTCACCGCGATCGTCGGGCGCGCGGGCGACGAAGTGGCGGTGCGCGCACGCGTGCACGATCTCGTGCTGATGTGCCGCGCCTCCGAGGAGAGCGAAATCGATTGGCGCTTGATCCTCGAAACAGCGCTCATAGAAGGTGGTCGCCCTATCCTGCTGCTGCCGGCCGAGCGGCGGGACACCGTCGGCAAGACCATAGCGCTCGCGTGGAACGGAAGCCTCGAAGCGGCCCGTGCTGCGACTGCCGCCCTTCCGCTTCTTGCCCAAGCGGAGCGCGTCCTCATCCTCTCGGGCGTCAAGGAAGCACCAGTCGAACCGCCGGTCGAGGCGCTTGCCGAATGGCTCGGCCATCGCGGCATTCAGGCCGAGCAAAAGCACGTGGCACTCAAGGGCTGGCCGGTCGGCGAACAGCTTGTCGACGAGGCGGCCACGGCCAAGGCCGATTTCATCGTGATGGGCGGCTACGGGCATAGCCGCTTGCGCGAGACGATCTTCGGCGGCGCCACGCGCGCCGTGCTCAACGACGCGAAACTTCCCGTCCTCCTCGCCCACTGACCGAGCGCTTCGCCGACGGACGGGGTCGTGGCCGCTGCCGTCGTCCCGCCGCGGAGACGGGTGCTCAATGAGACGCCTTTGCACTAGTGCGCCAGTGGCACTGGCGTCGTAGCGGATTTCCGCTACACTTGCCGCCATGTCTCAGTCCATATCCGAAACGATGCCGGGGCGGCGTGCGGCGCCGCGCGCTGCGGTCGAGACCAAAACGCTGGTGCTGACCGGCGCCAGCCGCGGCATCGGGCACGCAACCGTCAAGCGCTTCTCCGACGAGGGCTGGCGTATCGTCACCTGCAGCCGGGAGGACGTACCCCCCGATTGCAAGCGCGACCCGAACTGGACGCACCACATCGTGGTCGATCTGGCCGAGCCGGCAAGTGTCGAGGCGTTCGCGAAAGAAGCGCTTGCAATCCTCGGCGGCGGAACGCTTCACGCTCTTGTCAACAATGCCGCGATCTCGCCGAAGACCGCATTCAAAGAGCGGCTCGGCTGCCTCAACGGCGATTTGGCGGAGTGGCGCCGGGTGTACGAGCTGAATTTCTTCGCGCCCCTCGCCCTTTCGCGCGGATTGGCGCCGGCACTTGCCAAGGGCAAAGGGTCGATCGTCAACGTCACCTCGATTGCCGGTCATGCGATCCATCCCTTTGCCGGTTCCGCCTATTCGACATCCAAGGCGGCACTTTCAGCACTCACGCGCGAGATGGCCGTCGAATTCGCCGAGATCGGCGTGCGGGTGAACGCTGTCGCACCCGGCGAAATCGAGACAGCGATGATCGGTCCCGAATACGACAGCTTGATCCCGCGCATTCCGCTCCATCGCCTGGGAATGCCGGAAGAGGTTGCAAGCGTCGTCTTCCAGCTTTGCGCGGGCGATTTCAGCTACGTGACCGGCACCGAGATTTTCGTGACCGGCGGGCAGCATCTTCTCTAGGACGTGAGGTACGCGGTCGAAACCGCCGCGGCGGGGAAGAAAAAATAGGTGCGGGCGCCCAACTGAGGCCGATCGAATTCCGCGTGCTGTCTATTGGCTCGCGATTTCGCGCTTGCGGCTTTCGAACCAGTCCTTACGAGCTTGGAGCTGTGCGATGTCGTGGTCGAGCCAGCGCTCGAGCCAGTCTTGCGCGTTGCTCGCGCGCAGGTCCGCAAGACGGTTGATCTCGCTCTCAGTCCCCTCGATCAGAAGATCGAGCTGCTCGCGTCTTTCAGCGCGCGAAAGCAGATGGAAGAAGCGCATTTTGAGCGCCGTGACGAGCTTGTTGAGATCGTCGAGCGGGGTACGCACGCGGCTCTTCAGGAGCGTCATCAGTTCCGCCCGACCCGCGTCGGTGATGCGAAGTTGCGCGTTCTCGGGCGTATCCGCCTCGCCGTCGGGCTCGATCAGACCTTCAAGGCGCAGAAGCTCGATCGATGTGCCGAGGATGTCGAGCGAGGGTCCCAGGACCCGGCTCGCGAAGTGGCGCACCGCGGAGGCGAGTTCGGGGTAGCCTTGCGGCCCATCCGTCAATAAGCCCAAGGCGCAAAGGCGGATGGCCTCGGTCGGGATCAGGGTCTTGTCGCGATACATTCCGCAAAACTCCGCTCTCGCGTCCATGCGAACACGTCACGCCCATTGTGCCCGACCGCACCTGGTGGCACAAGCGCACCGGGTGGCGGTAGAGGGCCGGTCAGGCCGCGACCAGCCGGCTTTCACGAAGCC
>DATDHA010000133.1:0-5718 GCA_036521815.1 Alphaproteobacteria bacterium
GGGCACTCGTCGTTCTCGTGACCGACGACGGCCTCGTCGAGAACCGGATTGTCGATCTGCCTGCCGGCATGCCCGACTCGGCACTCGTTCGGGCGGGCAACTATCTGAGCACCAAGCTTGCGGGCCGCACGCTCGAGGAAGCGCGCGCTGAAGTTCATGCCGAGCTTGAGGCGCATCGCGTCGAGCTCGACGAACGCACGCGCAAGGTCGTCGAGGCCGGGCTCGCCGTCCCGGTCGGCGAGGGTGCCGCAGGGGTCCTGATCGTGCGGGGCCAGTCGAAGCTGCTCGATGACGTGCATGCGGTCGAGGATCTCGAGACGATCCGCGAGCTGTTCACGATCCTCGAGACCAAGGACAGCTTGCTGCGTCTGATCGATGCGGCGGGACGCGGGGAGGGTGTGCAGATTTTCATCGGTGCGGAGAACAAGCTTTTCGCGCATGCGGGCTGCTCCATGATCATTGCACCCTTCGGCAACAGCCGGGAGAAAATCGTAGGCGCCATCGGCGTGATCGGCCCGACGCGCATGAACTATGCCCGCATCATTCCAATGGTCGATTACACCGCGAAGATGATCGGCCGGGTGCTTGGCTGATGGGGCGATCTTTGGAGATCGGGTGGGGACAAGATGGCTGAGGGCAAGGACAACGGGAAAATGAAAAATACGCAGGATGATGCCAAGGAGGTCGAGATGCGCGACGACATCGCCGGTGCGGCGGCTGAGTACTTTCCGGACGAAGCATCCGGCGGCGCGGCGGTAGACGAGCCGACTGCGGACGAAACGATCGCGCGGCTCGAGGCGGAAATCGCGGCGCTCAAGGATCAGATGCTGCGCGCACTTGCTGAATCGGAAAATACCCGCCGCCGTGCGCGGAAAGAATCCGAGGACACCGCAAAGTATGCCGTCGCCAACCTGGCGAAGGATTTTCTCTCGGTGCCCGACAATCTGCATCGCGTGCTCGAGAGCATTCCGGCCGAGGGGCGGAAGTCGAGCGAACTTCTGGAAAAACTCGCGGCCGGTGCAGAACTCGTGGAGCGCGAGGCGCATTCGATCCTTGAGCGTCACGGCATCAAGCGGATCGATCCGCTCGGCCAGCCGTTCGACCATAATTTTCATCAGGCGCTCTTCGAGGTGCCGACAGCGGATCACCCTGCCGGCACCGTCGTTCAGGTCTTCGAACCCGGCTACGTTATCCACGATCGCCTCTTGCGCCCGGCATTGGTAGGCGTCGCCAAGGCGCCCGCGGGCGGCTCCAAAGATGGCCCCGGAGGCGAAGCGGGCGCTCGCATCGACACAACCGTTTAGGAGGAAATATTGTCCGATCCACATACCGACCGACCGGATCAGGATCCGGACGACCGGCGGCCTCCTTATGCGGGTCTTGCAGCACTGGTGCTGATCGCCGTCCTGCTCGCGGCCGGGCTCTTCCTCGCTCAGAAGCTCAGGGAGATGTCGGCATTGCAGGATTGCGTGATGTCGGGGCGGACCAATTGCGCGACGATTTCGGCCGACGGGAAATAAGCGCACCCGATCGGTGCGCCGTGAGGCCAGCCTAAGCCCGCCTCGAAGGGAGCCTGCGAGAAAAATGAGACATCAGCCCGGCCGCTCGATCAGGAACGCGCTCGCTGGATCGTGCGCTCTGCGGTTGCGAAGCGCTGCGGCACGGGAATTGACCGCATAGCAATAGACGCAGCCATGTGGGCACGTGTCGTAGGCCCCGATGTCGCGGCTTTCCGCGCAGAGGCATCCAGGGCGGTTTCCCTTCGTTCGTGCCGTGATTTCACGGCCGGCGACGGCGCTCAAACGCGCCGCGTCGATGCAGCGGGCGGCATCTGCCCCATCGACGCAGCAGGCCGGCTGGGTGCAAAGCGAGAGGCGCATGCCCTGCGCCAGCGCCGATTCGAGCAGTGCCGCGACGAGTGCGTGCTTCGCATCGCCCTCAGGCTTGCACCACGCAAACCCCGAGGCATGTGCGGCTCTATCCAGGTTGCGCTTTGTCTTGCGATAGATCTCGACAAATGACACCACGACCTCGTCGACCGCGCCCGTAAGCTGCCGCGCGATGTCGGCGAAATTCTTCAAATGCCATTCGGGAGGGGTCAGATCGCTCAAGAGGATCGGATCGTAGCGCCAGACCGCACAGTGCGGTCCGAATGCGGCCGCGATCTCGCGGATCTGGCCGATCGCCCGCTCGGCGTCGATCACGGAGCGCTCGAGCGGCTTCGGGTAACCCGTGACGGTGAATTGTACGACGAATGGGTAGCCTTGGCGGTTAACCTCCCGAAGCGAAACCATGAAGGGATCTGCGTTTCGCGTCCAGAAGACGAAGCCGTCCACGTCGGCGCGACCGAGAGGAACTTCATGGATCTGCCCGCCATAAGGGTTAACCGTACGGACGAAACCGGCGCTCAGTCGCGCCATGAACCATTGCCCGTAAAAGGCCGGTATGTCGGTCCGATAGCTTGCGGAGACGATCATGGGGCCAGCATATACCCGATTTTTTCGGCGCGACGGCCTTCAGCAGGCTCCCCACGGCCGATTCCGGACCAAATCGCCCCGCGAAATGCGGCCACCCCCTTTTTCCGGCCGCGAAGACTCCCCATATCAGCCCGAGGTTTGTAATCTTTCGTCAACATTAGACCGGCAAGAATTCCGGGCAATTGGATCGGGGACCCAAAAGGCGCTGATGCAGGCTTTGCGGGCCCGCCGCAAGAGGTGAAGGGACATGGCAAAAATCATCGGAATCGACCTCGGTACGACCAACTCCTGTGTTGCCGTTATGGAGGGCAAGGAGGCAAAGGTCATCGAGAATGCCGAGGGCATGCGCACGACGCCCTCGATCGTCGCTTTTACCGAGAACGGGGAGCGTCTTGTCGGGCAGGCCGCGAAGCGGCAGGCCGTGACGAACCCCGAGAACACCTTCTTCGCGATCAAGCGCCTGATCGGGCGCCGCTATGACGACCCGATGGTCGAGAAGGACAAGCATCTCGTTCCATACAAGATTGTCAGGGGTGACAACGGCGACGCATGGGTCGAGGCGCGCGGCAAGAAGTATTCGCCGAGCCAGATCAGCGCCTTCACCCTTCAGAAGATGAAGGAAACGGCCGAGGCCTATCTCGGCGAGAAGGTCGAGCAGGCGGTCATCACGGTGCCGGCGTACTTCAACGACTCTCAGCGCCAGGCGACCAAGGACGCGGGCCGCATCGCCGGCCTCGACGTGCTGCGCATCATCAATGAGCCAACGGCGGCTGCACTTGCCTACGGCCTTGAGAAAAAGGGCTCCGGCGTCATCGCGGTCTATGACCTTGGCGGCGGTACCTTCGATATTTCCGTCCTCGAGATCGGCGACGGCGTCTTCGAGGTGAAGTCGACCAACGGCGACACGTTCCTCGGGGGCGAGGATTTCGACGCGCGCATCATCGATTACTTGGCCGATGAGTTCAAAAAGGAACAGGGCATCGATCTGCGCAAGGATCGCCTGGCCCTGCAGCGCCTCAAGGAGGCGGCGGAGAAGGCGAAGATCGAGCTTTCGAGTGCGCATCAGACCGAAGTCAATCTGCCGTTCATCACGGCGGACCAGACCGGCCCCAAGCATCTCAACATCAAGCTCACCCGCGCCAAGCTCGAAGCGCTCGTCGAGGAGCTCATCGACCGCACGATCGAACCGTGCCGGGCGGCCCTCAGGGACGCCGGCCTCAAGGCGTCCGAGATCAACGAGGTCGTCCTCGTCGGCGGCATGACGCGCATGCCCAAGGTGATCGAGACGGTCAAGAATTTCTTTGGGCGCGAACCCCACCGCGGCGTCAATCCCGATGAGGTCGTGGCCGTGGGTGCTGCGATCCAGGCGGGCGTACTCAAGGGCGAGGTGAAGGACGTCCTTCTCCTTGACGTGACACCGCTCTCGCTCGGCATCGAGACCCTTGGCGGCGTCTTCACGCGCCTTATCGACCGCAATACGACGATCCCGACGCGCAAGAGCCAGGTCTTCTCGACGGCCGAGGACAATCAGACGGCGGTGACGATCCGTGTCTTCCAGGGCGAGCGCGAGATGGCCTCGGACAACAAGCTGCTCGGCCAATTCGATCTCGTCGGTTTGCCGCCCTCACCGCGTGGCGTACCCCAGGTCGAAGTGACTTTCGACATCGACGCGAATGGCATCGTCAACGTCTCCGCCAAAGACAAGGCGACCGCCAAGGAGCAGGCGATCCGCATTCAGGCATCGGGCGGCCTCGGGGAAGCCGATATTCAGCGCATGGTCAAGGAAGCCGAGGTGCACGCCGCCGAGGACAAGAAGAAGCGTGAGCTCGTCGAGGCGCGCAACCATGCCGAGGCGCTGATCCACACGACCGAGCGCAGTCTCAAGGAGCATGGCGACAAGGTTTCGTCGGCCGAGAAGACGGCGATCGAGAGCGCGATGCAGGATCTTCGCGGCGTGCTTGCAGGCGAGGATGCCGGTGCGATCAAGAACAAGACCGAGACCCTCATGCAGGCTTCGATGAAGCTCGGCGAGGCGATGTACAAGGCCTCGCAGGAAAGTGCCTCCACCGGTGGTGGCTCGCCGGGCGGCTCGGCGGGCGAGGGCGCCGGCGGCGACGGGGCCAACAAAGGCGAGAAAGTGGTCGACGCCGACTTCGAGGAAGTCGACGACGACAAGAACAAGAAGTCCGCCTAAGGCCGTTGCAGACGAGGCCGATGCGGGCTTAAGAAAATCCACACCGCCCCGGGAGCAGCTTGTCGCCGGGGCGGATGCA
This sequence comes from Alphaproteobacteria bacterium, assembly GCA_036521815.1. Classification (GTDB taxonomy): domain Bacteria; phylum Pseudomonadota; class Alphaproteobacteria; order JACZXZ01; family JACZXZ01; genus DATDHA01. Next base: position 4,751 of record DATDHA010000133.1, read on the forward strand.
TATGCGTTAAGGGCCGGATTGGAGCGACATGGCCAAAGGCGATTTTTACGAAGCACTCGGTGTCGCAAAAAGCGTCAGCCCGGAGGACCTTAAGAAGGCCTACCGCAAGCTCGCCATGCAATTTCATCCAGATCGCAATCCGGGCGACAAGGTTGCCGAGCAGAAATTCAAGGACATCAACCAGGCTTACGACATGCTCAAGGACACGCAGAAGCGTGCCGCTTACGACCGCTTCGGCCATGCCGCCTTTGAAGCGAATGGTTCCGGCGGGGGCTTCCGCTCCGCCGGCTTCGACTTCAGCACGGGCTTTGCCGACATCTTCGATGAGATGTTCGGCGAGTTCACCGGCAACCGCCGCCGTGCTGGCGGGGGTGCGGCACGGGGCGGCGACATGCGCTACAACCTCGAGATTCCGCTCGAGGACGCATTCCGCGGCACCCAGGCCAAGATACGGGTGCCGAGCTCGACGCCATGCGAGGCCTGTCGCGGCACGGGTGGCGAGGGTGGCGCCCAGCCGATCACGTGCGGCACCTGCCATGGCCACGGCCGCGTGCGCGCGCAACAGGGCTTCTTCACGATCGAGCGTACCTGCCCGGCCTGTCAGGGTACCGGCCGCGTGATCCGCGATCCGTGCCGGACCTGCCAGGGTGCGGGCCGCGTGCAGCGCGACAAGATGCTATCGGTCACGATTCCGCCCGGTGTGGAGGAGGGTACGCGCATAAGATTGGCCGGCGAAGGCGAGGCCGGCGTGCGTGGAGCACCCTCCGGCGATCTCTACATCTTCCTCTCGATCAAGCCGCACCTCTTTTTCCGGCGCGAGGGGGCGAACATCTTCTGCCGCGTGCCGATCCCGATGGTGACCGCGACCCTCGGCGGCCCCATCGAGGTGCCGACGATCGATGGTACGCGCGCGCGCGTGAACGTGCCGGCGGGCACCCAGACGGGGCACCAGTTCCGCCTGCGCGCCA
>DATDHA010000134.1:0-2765 GCA_036521815.1 Alphaproteobacteria bacterium
CGCCGGGTTGCCTGGGCAAGCGCCGACGTGGCCGATCCGCGTGCACTCAAAGCGGCTTTCGAGACGGCGCGTGCGGCACATGGCGCTCCGCTGATCCTCGTGAACAATGCCGGTGCCGCGAGAAGCGCTCCCTTCGCCAAGACCGACGCGGCACTCTGGGATGAGATGCTGCGCGTCAATCTCACGGGTGCCTTCCACGCAGCGCAAATAGCCTTGCCCGGAATGATCGAGGCCGGCTGGGGCCGCATCGTCAACGTGGCGTCGACGGCCGGTCTCATCGGGTATCGCTACGTGAGCGCTTATTGTGCCGCAAAGCACGGGCTCGTCGGCCTCACCCGCGCCCTGGCGCTTGAGGTCGCCGCGAAAGGTGTGACCGTGAACGCTGTCTGCCCGGGCTTCACCGACACGGACCTGCTCGCGGGCGCGGTCGCCAATATCGTCGAGAAGACGGGCATGAGCGAGACGGCGGCGCGCGCCGAACTTGCGAAGCCCAATCCGCAAGGCCGCCTCGTCCAGCCGGATGAAGTCGCGAATGCGGTCGCCTGGCTATGCTTGCCCGATTCGAGTGCGCTCACCGGCCAGGCCATCGCGGTCGCGGGCGGGGAGGTGATGTGATGGACGATCGAGCCGATGTCCGGGGAGCGGTGCGGCTCGATTACGAAAGCTCGGCGCGCCACGACGACCGCCTCGAGCTGCGCGTGTGGCTGCGGCTTCTGACCTGTGCCAGCATGATCGAGCGGCGCGTGCGCCAGCGCCTGCGCGGCAGGTTCGGCATCACGCTTCCTCGTTTCGATCTCATGGCGCAGCTCGACCGCGCACCCGAGGGACTGACCATGGGCGCTCTATCGCGCCGGCTCATGGTGACGAATGGCAACGTGACGGGGCTCATCGAGCGCATGGCGAGCGAGGGTGTGGTCGAGCGCGCACCGGCGCCGCAAGATCGGCGCGTACAGGTGGTCCGCCTCACGCGGGCGGGGAAGGCCGCATTCGATGCCATTACGCCCGATCACGGCGATTGGATCGAGGAGATGACGCGGGAGCTGAGCCGGAAGGATTTGGCGGATCTCTACGCGATCCTCGCGCGCCTGAAGCACGCCGTCGAACATGCCGAAAAAAACAACGCCGCCCAAGCGGAGGTCGAATGATGGCAAGCGAACGGCAGGCGAAGAGAGAAGCATCCACTTCGATCTGGCGGGCGAAGCATTTCACCCTTCGGATCGACGGCAAGGTCGCGACCGTGACGCTCGACCGGCCGGCGCGAAAGAACCCGCTTACGTTCGAGAGCTATGCCGAGCTGCGCGATTTCTTCCGCCATCTTGTCGATGCCGGTGCGATCAAGGCGGTGATTCTCACGGGTGCCGGCGGCAATTTCTCCTCGGGCGGGGACGTTCACGACATCATCGGCCCGCTTGTGCGGATGGAGATGCCCGATCTCCTGAAGTTCACGCGCATGACGGGCGATCTTGTGAAGGCAATCCGCGATTGCCCGCAAATCGTGATTGCCGCCGTCGACGGCATTTGCGCAGGAGCTGGCGCCTGCCTCGCGATGGCGAGCGATTTTCGAATCGGCACGCCGCGGAGCAAGGTTGCATTCCTCTTTGCTCGCGTCGGCCTTGCCGGCTGCGACATGGGGGCCTGCGCCATCCTTCCGCGCATCATCGGGCAAGGGCGCGCGGCGGAGCTCTTGTTCACCGGCCGCTCGATGAGTGCCGAGGAAGCGCTTGCCTGGGGGTTCTACACCAGGCTCGCGGCACCCGAAGCACTCATGGGCGAAGCATCGGCACTCGCCCTATCCCTCGCCGAAGGTCCCACCTTCGCGCACGCGATGACCAAATGGATGTTCGATCGGGAGTGGGCGATGGGCGTTGCCGAAGCGATCGAGCAAGAAGCGCAGGCTCAGGCGATCTGCATGCAGTCGGGCGATTTCCGCCGCGCCTACGAGGCTTTCGTCAAGAAGGCAAAGCCGAGCTTCGAGGGAAACTGATCCGATGCCCGACAAGAGCTTTCTCGCCTGGCCCTTCTTCGATGAGGCGCATCGACGCCTCAAGGCTCGGCTCGACCCGTGGGTCGCGGCAGAGATCGCACTACGCGAGCATGACGAGCAGGATGTCGACGCACTCTGCCGGGATTTCGTGAGCCAGCTCGGCGCGGGCGGATGGCTGCGCTACGCGGTCCCGGCTTCCCATGGCGGGATGTCGCCCACACTCGACGTGCGGAGCCTTTGCCTGCTGCGCGAAACGCTCGCCTATCGCACGGGCCTCGCCGACTTCGCATTCGCGATCGAAGGACTCGGCTGCGCCTCGATTGCCCTCTTCGGATCCGAAGCACTCAAGGCCCGCTATCTCCCGCGTGTCGCGGCGGGCAAGCAAATCGCGGCGTTTGCACTTTCCGAGCCCGAGTGTGGCTCCGACGTCGCGTCGCTCCAGTGTGTGGCTCGGCGCGAGCGCGAGCATTACGTGATCGACGGACGCAAGACCTGGATTTCGAACGGCGGCATCGCCGATCATTATGTCGTCTTCGTGCGCACGGGCGAGGCACCCGGCGCTAGGGGCCTTTCGGCGCTCGTTGTAGACGCGGACAACCCGGGCCTCAAGATCGCGGAGCGCATCCGCGTGATCGCACCTCATCCGCTCGCGACCCTGTCGTTCGAGGGCTGCCGCGTGCCCGCCACGCATCTTCTCGGCAAGGCGAGTGAGGGCTTCAAGATCGCGATGGCGACCCTCGACATCTTCCGGGCGACGGTCGGGGCGGCCGCACTCGGCTTC
>DATDHA010000135.1:0-2649 GCA_036521815.1 Alphaproteobacteria bacterium
GACTGCCGGCGCTCGGCAGCGACGCATCGGACGACGCGCGGACATGATCGCGACTGCTGTTGATAACCCAAAGCGGACATAACGCTTAGGGGCTTAATGGAGCTAGGATAACCCTTGAAAACCGACGGCGCGGCCGCCTGAGGCGGTTTGCACGCAGTCATAGCGCTAGCGTTCTCTCGTCACGGTGAGAACCGCCCTCCACCCCATCCATTACTTGGCATTCGTGCGCGATGTTTCGAGCCAGATGGTCATGCCCGGTTCGAGCGCATTGCCTATATCGACGGGATCGGCGCGGAGAAAAAAGCTATTGAGGTCGTGGTCGCCGACGGCACGGGCGGCGCGCCAGGTTGCAAACTCACCGAGCGGGCGAAGCTCGGTCACCTGCGCCGCGATCCTCTTTCCGCCGTCGGCTTCAAGGGTAAGCTTCTTGCCGATGTCAATGCCGCCGAGGCGATCCTCGCGCACGGTAAAGCTGAGCCAGCGCTCGTTTTTTGCTTCAAGCGTCAGAACCGGATCGCCAGGCAGAACCGACTCGCCGGGCTCGGCCACGAGAAGTCGTACCGCGCCGTCTACCGGTGCGAGGATCCGGGTTTTGGCCAGACGCGCTTCGAGCACGCCCACCGCTGCCTCCGCGCGCGCCACCTTTGCATCGGCGATCGCGAGCTCTTCCGTCGTGGCCCCGGCCTTTGCCTCCGCGTAGCGCGAGCGCGACTGGGCCAAGTCAGCCTCGGCCCGATCGAGCGCGGCCGTCGCCTCGTCGAGCCGCTGCCTGGTCTCGAACCCTCGCGCCGCCAGTGTCGCGTAGCGTTCGTGCTCCTGGCGCGCGAACGAGAGATTGGCCTCGGCCTTCTGCACCTCTTGCGCGGATATGTCGACCCGTTCCTTGCGCACGCCGGCATAGACGCGATCGCGCGCTGCCTTGGCCTCGGCCGCGACCGCTTTGGCCTCCTCGACGGCGGCCGCAAGCTCAGGGTTCTCGAGCACCGCCAGCGTGTCGCCCTTCCGCACTTCAGCACCCTGTGCCACCTGGAAGCGGGTCAGACGGCCGCTGACCTCCGGCGCAACGCGAATCTCCGTGACGCGGACAAGTCCGGTAATCGCCGCTGCCGACGGCTCCCGCTTCCCGGCGAAGAATGCGATGGCGCCCGCGCAGCCGAGCAGCAGAAGGATTGTCAGGATCGTGTGAAGGCGCTGGGACGCATTAACGCGCACGGTCTGTCTCCTTCCCGCGCCCTAACCGGCCGGCCACTACTGCGAGCAAGTAGTATATGGCGGTCGTGATCCAGAGGGTCGTCCAGTCGTTCGAGACCTCATGGAGGTGCGCTCCCATTTGGTTGATCCGCACGAGGCCGTCGATAGCGGACGTGCTCGGAAAGACGCGACTTGCCGTTCTCAGCGCTTCGGGGATGGCGTCGACTGGCCAGGATACCCCGACCATAAAGAAAAGCGGGAGGCTGGTTGCAAGAAAGAGCAGCACAGCGGTCTCCCGGCGCTTGAAAAGCGTGCCGGCAAATTGACCTAGGAAACTGACAGCCAGGATGAAGGGTGCGGCAAGAAACAGATCGAGAATATGTCCCAATGTCGAAAAGCCATAGATGCGAGGGAGGACGATCAAATATAGCGCAAGGGCGGGAAGATAGAGGGTGAAATGGGCGAGCCCCTGGCCAAGCACCGTCGCCGTCGCACCGCGGGCGCCGCGTGCCCGTTTGCCACCTCGCTCGAATGCGACCCCGCCCAGCATCGCCGCACCCATGAGCAACGTCTGCTGAAGGATCAATACGAACGCGGCGGGTACGACATAACTGGCGTAGCCGCCGGTCGGATTGTAAAGCGGCGCCATGAGGAGCTCGACGGGTTCAACCTGCGCCAATGCGGCCTTCGAGAGGCTGGCGTCGGGACGAGCGCCATGGGAGACGAGCTCGTCGGTCACTGAGTTGGTCGAATCGAGGATGCCCTGAAGCGTGCGGTTGAAAACCATGAAGTAGGCGGAATCGACATAGGCCGGCAAGCGGGCACGATTACCCTTCAGCACCTCGCGTTCGGTGCCGGCGGGAATCGCCAAGATGCCGAACACCTTGCGCGCGTAAAGCGCCGACTGCGCCTCGGCGAGGGTTTCGGCCCGCAGGGCTACCTTGATCGCCTCGTCGGCGTCGACGGTCTGAACGATGCGCCGGCTGAGTTCGCTCAAATCCTGGTCGACGACGGCGATGGGTATGTTGCGGACGAGCTGGCCGAGATAGGGCTGCGGGTAGAACACGCCATAGAGAAGCGGTGCCAGAACGAAGAGGCCTAAGACGCTGCGGTCCGCAAGCACGCGGCGCCACTCCGCGACGAAGGCGCCGCCGATACCGTGAGCCGCAGGCACCTCTTCTTCCCCGGCCTCGGCGGAGACGGACTTCATTCCAACCCTGTGCGACACGGCGCGTAATCTCAGCCAAGCGAGTGCCGAGAAGATAATCGCAAGCGCGGCAAGTATCGCGAAGGGCTCTGCGGAAGCACCGGTCGGCACGCCGCGTGCGGCCTGGTCGAACAGGATTTGGATGTACCAACGAAGCGGCAGGCCAGCGCCCCAGATGCGCGGGAATGTTCCCATCGCGATCACGGGGAAACCGATTCCGGCATAGCCGAATGCAGGCGAGCAAATGATAC
>DATDHA010000136.1:0-2138 GCA_036521815.1 Alphaproteobacteria bacterium
GGTTCGCTGACGGCGTCGCTGATTTTGAACCGCGTTTCCGGGGGTACGGGCTGGCGCATCAACCGCGATTTGATTGACCAGCTCCTTTCGTTGCACGAGGATTTTGCGAGCCGAATTGCTCCCAGCACGCCGCGCCTTGACACGATCCTCACCGTCCGCGGCGTCGTCGATCTGATCGAGGACGAAGCGGACGAGGCGACGGCAGAGCGACGGACCGGCGATATCATGACCGGCTTCGTTAAGGCGCTGGATAGCCTCATCGCCGCCCGCACGTCGGAGGGTGCGCGGCTTGCCGAGGTGCTCGCGTCACAGCTCGACGAGATCGTACGCCTGACGGCTGCGGCGGAATCGCTTGCCGTCCTGCGCCCCGAGGCGATCAAGGCCCGCATCAAGGAGCAGCTCGCAGCCCTCATGGATGCCGAGCCGAATTTGCCGGAAGACCGCCTTGTCCAAGAGCTTGCCCTCATTGCCGCGAAGGCCGACGTGCGCGAAGAACTCGACCGGCTGAAGGCGCACATCACGGCGGCCCGCGAGCTCCTGGCCTCCGATGATGCGATCGGCCGGCGCCTCGATTTCCTCTGTCAGGAGTTCAACCGCGAAGCCAACACGCTCTGCTCGAAGGCGTCTGACGTGGCCCTGACAAGGCGCGGCCTCGATCTCAAGGCCGTCATCGAGCAATTCAGGGAGCAGGTTCAAAACGTCGAGTGAGATTCGATGGCGGACGTCGAAGTAAAACGCCGCGGCCTGATGCTCGTCCTCTCGTCACCCTCGGGTGCGGGCAAGACCACCATTTCGCGCCGCCTCATGGAGCGAGACCGGAACCTCATCATGTCGGTTTCGGTGACGACGCGGCCGCGCCGGCGCGGCGAGGTCGCGGGAGTCGATTATCGCTTTGCCGACAAGACGGCGTTCCGCGACATGGTCGAGCGGGGCGAGCTTCTCGAACACGCGAAAGTGTTCGATCATTATTACGGCACGCCGCGCGCACCTGTCGATAAGGCGCTCCGCACTGGCCTCGATGTGCTGTTCGACATCGACTGGCAGGGCACCCAGCAGCTTCGCGAGAACGCGCGCAGCGACCTCGTCAGTGTCTTCATTCTGCCGCCCAGCACCGCGGAACTCGAGCGCCGACTCAGGTCGCGCGCTCAAGACAGCGCCGAAGTCGTCGCGACGCGCATGTCGAAGGCGGCCGATGAGATGAGCCACTGGCCGGAGTACGACTACATCGTCATCAACGTCAGCCTCGACGATAGCGTTGCCAAGGTCGAAGCAATCCTCGAGGCCGAACGCTTGCGGCGCGAGCGGCAAATCGGCCTGGTCGATTTCGTGAACGAACTCAGGCAGGGACGCTAAAGCCCGGCGCTTGCGCGTTCCTTAAGCTGCGCATAGGCCCGCGCCAATGCACAAAATCCGGCGACGTCGATCTCCTCGGCACGGCGGGTCTCCTCGATGCCGGCGATGGCCAGCAACGCTCCCGCGTCCACGCCAAGACTCTTGAGGCTGGAGCGAAGCATCTTGCGGCGTTGCCCGAAGGCGGCGGCGGTCACTGTTTCCAATGCCCAATGCTCGGCGGCGGCAAGTGGCGTCGGCCGCGGCGTGAGGCGCACAACTGTCGAGGTTATCTTCGGCGGCGGGACGAATGCCTCCTTGGCGACATGGAAGAGCAGCGTCACGTCGCAAAGCCATTGGGTGAGGACGCTCAGCCTGCCGTAATCCTTGCTGCGCGTATTGGCGGCGAGGCGCTCCGCGACCTCGCGCTGGAACATGAGCGTCATGGATTCATAAGCCCCCACCTGCGCGAGCCAGCGCGTCAGCAACGGTGTGGAAATATTGTAGGGCAGGTTGGCGACAATGCGACGAGGTGCTGTGCCGAGTGCCGCCGCATCGATCTCGAGCGCGTCGCCGGTGGCGATCTCGAGCCGTCCGGGGTAGGCCGCGACGAGCTCGGACAAGGCGGCAACGCATCGCTCGTCGCGCTCGATCGCCAGAACCTTGCGCGCACCCAGCTCAAGCAGGGCGCGGGTGAGGCCGCCGGGCCCGGGTCCGATTTCAATCGTCGTGCCGCGGCCGAGATCGCCCGCGGCGCGCGCGATCCGGCGCGTGAGGTTCAGGTCGAGAAGGAAGTGCTGGCCGAGGCC
>DATDHA010000137.1:0-2072 GCA_036521815.1 Alphaproteobacteria bacterium
TGCTCGGCTTCGGCGATCTCCGCCTTGGCCCTCGCCGCCCGCTCGTCGAGCATGCGGAGTATCGCGGGCTTCCCCTTGCGCACCACGAGCGTGATCGCGATCACGAAGGCGACGAGAATCCAGGACTCGGGATCGTTGAGGAATTCATGTAGCATCACGCCCGCTCCCGCACGGCAGCCGCGATGGCCGCCTCGACTTCCTGGCCCCCGATCCGCTTGCCGATGAGCCGCTCCGCCGCGGCGGCTGCCGCTTCACCCGCGGCCGACCCGAGGTTTGCGAGCGCTTGCTCCTTGGCGGCGGCAATCCGCCGCTCCGCCGCCTTGATCTCCTCGCCAAGCTTGGCGCCGAGTTCAGCATGGCGCGCCGCCGACGCCACCGCGATCTCGTGGGCAGCCTTCTGCACCTCGTCCCGCGCCCGCTCGCGCGCCTCGGCCATCGCCTTCTCGTATTGGGCGAGCGTCCTGGCCGCTTCCTCCTTGAGTGCGGCAGCCTTGTCCAGATCAGCGGTGATCTTGGCCCGGCGTGCCTCGATGATGCCGGCAAGAGCGGGCATGCCCGCCTTCCACATGATGAGATAGAGGACGCCGAACGTGATCGCCAGCCAGATGAGCTGGGGCGCAAAGTCGGGAAAAACCAATTGCGGCATGGCGCAACACCTTCCTCGATAACCCGAGGCGACCCTACCGGTCTATGCGGCAGGGGCGCTCAAGTGAAGAGGATGATGAACGCGATCGCAAGGCCGAAAAGGCCGGTCGCCTCGGCAAGTGCGAAGCCGAGGAACGCTGGCGTTTGCACTTCCGCCGATGGATTGCGCGCGATGGCGCTCACAAGGGCAGCGAAGATGTTGCCGATGCCGATGCCCGCACCCACGAGTGCTATGCAGGCGATGCCGGCGCCGATCATTTTGGCCGATGCAAGATCCATGTGTCGTCTCCTGGTTTGGGTTCAAGTCCAATCGGTTCAGTTCGTCAAGCCGACGCCGCACTCAATGCAAGTGGATTGCGTCGCGCAGGTATAGACAGGTCAGGATCGCGAATACGTACGCCTGGAGTACCGCGACGAGCAGCTCGAGCAGTACCAGGAACGTGTTCATTGCGATCGGCAGGATGCCGAACACGCCGAGGCTCGCCACGAATCCCGCGAAGATGACGAGCATTGTGTGCCCGGCCATCATGTTGGCGAATAGCCGGATCGACAAAGTGAAGGGCCGGATGAAGTACGACAGCACCTCGATCGGCACGAGGAGGAGAAGCAGGATTATCGGCACGCCGCGAGGTGCAAAAAGGCTCAGGAAGTGCAAGCCGTGCCGGAATATGCCGATGAGTGTCACGCCGACGAACACCAACGCCGCGAGTGCGAAGGTGACGACGATGTGGCTCGTGAAGGTGAAGCTGTAGGGGATCATCCCGAGCAGATTGCCGAGCAGGATGAACATGAAAAGCGTGAACACGAAGGGGACGTATCTGCGTCCCTCCTGGCCGACATTCTGATCGATCATCCGAGCGATGAATTCATACGTGAGCTCGGCCATCGACTGCCATCGCCCGGGCACGAGCTGGGCGCGCCGGGTGCTCAGGAGCACGAACCCAGAGGCGAGCACGACCGCGGCGGCCATGAATGCGGCCGAGTTGGTGAACGAGGCATCGACCCCGCCGATATGGATCGGAATCAGCCGCTCGATGCTGAATTGGTGGAGGGGGCTCGACTCTGTTGCCACGTTAATCCTCGCCGCTCGTCTCGTCCGTCTTTTTGTCTTCCCGTTCGCGCCGGCGCGCGTCGCGCGGGCGGTAACCGATCGCCATGCCCCTCCCCGTCACCGCGCGCCAGACATTCACCATGCCAGCACCAACGCCGAGGAAGAAAAACACGATCGTCGCAAGCGGGGCCGACCCGAAGGCGCGATCGAGGGCCCATCCGATTCCAGTACCCACACCCACGGCCACGACGAGTTCGAGCCCGATCCGCAGGCCGTTTGCCAAGGCGGCACCGCTTACGCCCTTGTCGTCTCCGGCACCGTCAGCGCCGGCCTCGGCTGCCTGGCGGTTCCGAGCCTCGCGCACCCGGGCGCCAAG
>DATDHA010000138.1:0-6146 GCA_036521815.1 Alphaproteobacteria bacterium
GTCTCGCCATTCTCCGGCGGAGCTTCGGTCGGCGGAAGGCGGCAAATGCGGGCTGTTTGACCGGGTCGACCGGAAAAATCTGAAATTGCGCGACTGGTTGGCTGGGGCGCCAGGATTCGAACCTGGGGTCACGGAATCAAAATCCGTTGCCTTACCGCTTGGCCACGCCCCAATCAACGTGCGCGCGCTAGGGTTTAGCGCCGCGCGCCAAAAGCCGCAACCTCCTCGATCGGCAAATGCCCGGTCTTCGGGGGCAATGCCGCTCACCCCGTGCGATCGCGTCGTGCTGCCTCACGCCCGACCGCCGCGAGGTCTGCTTCGACCATCTCGCGCACCAACCGAGCGAAGCTCGTCTTGTGACGCCAACCCAATATCTTGCGCGCCTTCGCGGCATCGCCTTGCAGGCGATCGACATCGGTTGGACGGTAATAGCGCGGGTCGATCTGGACGAGGGTGCGGCCCGTCTTGGCGTCGAGCCCCCGCTCCTTCACAGCCTTGCCTCGCCACTCGATCCGGTACCCGACCTCGGCAAAGGCTCGCTCGACGAAATCCCGCACCGTATGGCTCTCCCCGGTCGCCAGCACGAAATCGTCGGGCTTCGGCTGTTGGACGATCAGCCACATCCCCTCGACGTAATCGCGCGCATGACCCCAATCGCGCGCCGCATCGAGATTTCCGAGGTAGAGACGATCCTGAAGGCCGCGCTCGATCGCGGCGACCGCGCGCGTGATCTTGCGCGTGACGAAAGTCTCGCCCCGAATCGGGCTTTCGTGATTGAAGAGGATGCCGTTCGAGGCATGAATGCCATAGCCCTCGCGGTAGTTGACGGTGATCCAATAGGCATAGAGCTTGGCCGCGGCGTAGGGACTGCGTGGTTCGAAGGGTGTCGTCTCGCTCTGCGGTGCTGGCGCATTGCCGTAGAGCTCGGACGTCGAGGCTTGGTAGAAGCGCGCCGTCCTTTCGAGGCCCAGAATGCGGATCGCTTCGAGCAGGCGCAGCGTGCCGAGTCCATCGGCGTTCGCGGTGTATTCCGGCGTTTCGAAGCTCACCTGCACGTGGCTTTGCGCCGCGAGATTATAGATTTCGCTCGGTTGCGTCTCCTGAACGAGGCGAATGAGGTTCGTCGGATCCGTCATGTCGCCGTAGTGAAGGAAAAAGCGCACGCCTTTTTCGTGGGGGTCCTGGTAGAGGTGATCGACGCGCTCCGTGTTGAACGAAGAGGACCGGCGTTTCACGCCATGGACGATATAGCCTTTTTCGAGGAGAAATTCGGCGAGGTATGCGCCGTCCTGACCGGTTGCGCCAGTGATCATCGCGACTTTGCGCCGTTCTGTTCTTTTATTCGCCATTTGTGCCCGCGACCCCTGCAATTCGGTCGCAAGCTATCCGATCCGGCAATGCAGCAAAAGGCCCCAAAGCGTGTCCGCCCGCGCAAATGCGGCTGCCGTCTCGATCGAGAGATCCGAATTGTCTCGCAAATTATTGTTTCATAGAGGCAATCCTGTATAGTTCCGGCTGCAATCGCCGACCCGGACCGGCTGAATGACCACGGACGAAGACGCACCTAAACCCATCCCAAGCAGCGACGCCGCGGCCTCCTCGACACCGCGCAAGCCGGCGGACCAATTGCAAGGCCGGACGGATGGCGTGGGCGAAGCCGCACGCCGTGCGGCCGACGCGATCGGACTGACGCCGGCGGATTGGCTCAACCAAGTGGTACGCGAAGAGAGTGCCGCCCAAAGTGCCGCGGTCCAAAGCGCTGGATCCCAAAGTACTGGGGCCCAAACTGCTGGGGTCCAAGATGCTCCTGAGCGGGCGAGGCCCGGATCGCCCGCCGGCACCGGACCCGCCGATGGCAATCTGCCGGCGGAAGTGGGGCGTGCTGCCGCAGCCGCGGCCGCGGCGGCTGGCATGCCGGTCAGCACGTGGCTCGCTCAACTGCTCAAAGAAGCGAGCCGGGAGGAAGGTGGCGTCGCCGACGCGCTCGAACCTGGCGTAGCGACGGGGCCGGACACCAATTCCGCGGGCGACGCGACGGATGTGATGGAGACGGCTGCACGGCAAGCAGCGGCGGCGGGTATGCCCGTGGGCACCTGGCTCAGCATGCTCATCAAGGACGCAAGTGGTGGCGGAAATGCCGTCGCGGACGAGCTGTCCGCTTTGACGCCGACCCTGCTGCGCGTTCCGATCGCAGCGCTGGCACCGGGCCGGTTCCAGATGCGCGCGGCACTCGATCCGGAGGCAATCGCCGCCCTCGCAAGCTCGATCCGAAGCCGTGGCGTGCTCAATCCAATTATCGTGCGCAAGCGCGGGACGGCTGAGAACGCCTACGAGATCATCGCAGGCGAGCGGCGTTGGCGCGCAGCAATCGAGGCCGGGCTTGCGGAGGTGCCTGTGCTCTCGCTCGACGTGCCGGATCGAGACGCAATGGAGATTGCACTCGTCGAAAATCTCCAACGCAACGATCTCTCCGCCCTCGAGGAGGCGGAGGGTTACCGCCGGCTCGTCGAGGAACTGGGCGAGACGCAGGACGGTCTCGCGCGCGTCATCGGCAAGAGCCGCAGCCACATCGCGAACACCCTACGTCTTCTGCGCCTGCCCGCGTCGGTCAAGACGATGATCGGCGAAGGCAAGTTGAGTGCGGGACATGCGCGGGCGGTGCTTGCGGCCCGTGATCCCGAGGATCTTGCCAAGCGCGCGGTCGAACAAAACCTTACCGTGCGCATGACCGAGCGTCTCGCGCAGGGGCTTCCGGCCAACGTTCGCGCACGCACGCATCGCAGCCCGCAAAAAGACCCCGACCTCGAGCAGATCGAGGATGAGCTTTCGCGGCTGTTCGGCGTCGCGGTCACGATCGGACTCCGCGGCGGCGGCGATCGCGGCACGCTCGCGATCCGTTTCAAGGGTCTTGAGAAACTCCATGAGATCATTGCGCGTCTCAGGACGTGATGGACGGAGCGCTGCCGTGTGGCGATCTTCCATATCAACAAAATATTTGCCGAGCTGATATATAAGGATATCGGATTTTTTGCGGAAATAACCTTCATAGCGCGCTCTGTCCTTGATACCCCTGAGCGCTCGTGAGATTAGAGTTGGCTATGGCTGTTGATCGACGTTTTTCCATCAAGGATCTCGATCCCGAGGCCCACGCCTTGGCGCAAAAGGCCGCACAGGCCGCCGGCATCAGTATCGAGGAGTGGATCACCCGGGCGATCGTGCGCAAGATGTCGGCGAGCGCCCAACCCGCTCCGAAACGCCAAGCGCCTACGAATCTGCCGCCACCACCGGCGCAACCGCATCGCGACCAGCCGCCAGGCGCCCAAATCGACTCCCCTTCCGCACCGATCGCGCAGCAAACGCGGGCAGCTTCGAATGAAGGGGCGCAGCCGGCAAGTGCTCCGAGCCGGCTTGCGGCGGATGACGTTCTTGCCGGTGCGGTGTCGCAGCCGCTCAGCGAAAAGATTTTGCTCGCGGCACTCAATGCGGTTACCGGCAGCGAGAGTGGCGGAAGTCTCGCCGCGGCGTTGCAGTCGCGACAGACGGGAATGGATGCGCCGAGGAGCGACGCCACTCAGCAAGACTTGCTTCGTGATGGCGGCGCCGACCCGGCGCGTCCGGCCGAGTTGCGGCCAACGCCGCCGCACGATCTCGCAGAATTGAAACGCGTACTGGAGAGAATCGGTGCCCAGAGCGTCGGCCCTTCGCCCGTCAGCCCTTCAGCACCGAGCCAATCGTCGCCTCGCCCGCCGTCCGCCGGCACACCCTCGGAATCCCACACCACGACATCCGAGGTCCCTTCGCTCCAAGTGCTGCAGCCGCGGCCATCTGCCCCCGGTTCTGCCCTGCAAGAGCCGGCTTCGGCCGCGACGGTCACCCGGCTGAGTGGGGTCAATATCACGCCGCGAACGGGGCCAGCGAGTGGAAGCACTCCCACGGCGGGTGCTACAAGCGTCAACGTCGTGCCGATGAAACCGGCGAGCGTGCCACCCACCTCGTCGCGTGACGCAAACGAAAGCGGCACGGCGGCCCCTCCGGCGCAAGACGCCGAAGGCCGGCCATCGCCCCAAGAAGAACCCCTCGAACTCGACGAGCCGATCACAGAGGCCGAAGCGGAACTTCTCGAGGATGAGTCCGTTGAGCCCTGGCGCGAGCAGGCGGCCGCCGAGGAAAGGAGCAGCGACGAGCCTCGGCGCACGCGTGGCAGCCGCGCAGGTGCCATCGCGGCACTTTTATTGATCGCCGCGGGATCGGCGGCAACGGTTTACTATTGGCCGGACATCGACGCCGCGACCGGGGTCGACAAATTTACCGATCGGTTTGTGCGGAACGTCGAGCGCGTGCTGGAAACCGCCAAGCGGAAAGCGATCATCGCCAGCAGGTTTATCGGCGGAACGAACTCGGGGCAGCCAGCGGGGACAACGCTGCCGGTTCCCCAGCCGCTTCCCGAAACCCGGCAAAATGCCGCCGCGGCACCGTCAAGTGCGGCAAACCCGCCGGTTGCGAGCGCCCCGCCCGCCCCGTCGCCTTCGCCTGGCAACGGCGCAAAGGAGGGACGCGATCCAGGCGCACCGGCAGAGGCATCGCCAGCACGCCAAGCGACAGCGCCGACACCTGACAGCGGATCGCCGTCAAGTTCAACGGATGCGCATCCGACGTCGGCGACACCATCGACTGCGGCGACACCATCGACTGCGGCATCCGCGGAAAGCGCTCCGCCCCAGAGTGCTGCCTTGCCGCCGCCGACGGCCACGCCGCCCGTGCCGCCCCCGACAACGGCAGCACCCGAAACAGAAATCGTAGCACCACCTCCATCGATGAAGGTCAAGGATATCGAAGCGCTCGCCAAGAAGGGCGACGCGCGTGCCCAGCACGATCTCGCGGCCCTCTACGCGCGCGGTGACCGCGTGCCCCAAGACTACGGCAAGGCGTTTTATTGGTTCCGCGAGGCTGCACTCCAGGGCGTTGCGTCGGCGCAATACAACCTCGGTGTGCTCTACGATCGGGGACTGGGGGTGGAAAAAAATCCGCTGGAAGCACTGCTCTGGTACCTCAGTGCGGCGGAACAAGGACACGTCGCCGCGCAATACAATGTCGGAACGGCGTATTCCGACGGCAAAGGTGTGCCGAAGAACTACACTGAGGCCCGCAAGTGGCTGACCAAGGCGGCGGAACAGGGCCTTGCGAAAGCGTCCTATAGTCTCGGCGTCATCAACGAGCTCGGCCTCGGCGCGAATGCGGACCCTGTTGAGGCCTACGCGTGGTACAAGCTCGCGTCGCGCGGCGGCGAGAGCGATGCGGAAAAACGCCTTGGCGAACTCGCGACAAGGCTTTCGCCGGCACAACTCGGCGAAGCGAACAAGCGCTACGACGCGGCGGCTGCGTGCATTCCACTCGCACCCCCAGCTCCCACGGACCATATAGTGGCGCCGCCGCTGCAGCGTCCCGACGCATCGCCTCAGACGCCGCCGACCGTCGGCTCGGGTGCCGCACCGGCACGCAAACCGCCGTCATCACCGGTTGCGGCTGTGCAACCGAGTGCCGCATCCGCCCCGGCCGGTTCCGCACCTTCCGGGGCATCCGGCCCACCCTCCGCCGTCGTCACCGATATTCAGCGCGCCCTTGGTGAGCTTGGCTACAATCCCGGCCCCGCAAGCGGACGGATCGATTTGCAGACCGCCGCCGCGATCCGCGAATTCCAAAAGGAGGCCGGCCTGCCAGTCGATGGTCAGGCAACGCCTCAGCTCCTCCGCTACATCAAGCAACTCTCGGGCAAGTCATAGGCCGATTAGGCCGCCTCCAATTCGCGTCAGTCGGCGGCTTTGGAGGAAGCGTCGTGGAGGAGACGGCCGGGCGCCACCCACCAGCCAGGCTGCACGATCGATCGACCGGCTTCGGCGGCCGCAGCCTCGTCATCGAAAAGACCGAAGCACGTGGCACCACTTCCCGACATGCGCGCGAGGCGGCATCCCGGCAGCCCGCGCAACTCGTCGAGGACTTCGACGATCGCGGGACAAATCCTTGAGGCCGGTGCTGTGAGGTCGTTTTGCCGGGGCGTGAGAACTCTGGCAAGCGCTTCCGCATCGCGCGGAACTTCAGAAAATCGCGCCGGCATCGAAAGGTTGCCTTGGCGCGCGCGGAAGACCTCC
>DATDHA010000139.1:0-6255 GCA_036521815.1 Alphaproteobacteria bacterium
CCTTTGGGTGGGCGCTCGAAGCGGTCGTGGCATCGAGCCTCCTCTCCCAGCGCAGCCTCTTCGAGCATGTGGCGGCCGTCGCCAAAGCGCTCGGTGACGGCGGACTGGCGCCCGCGCGTGAGGCCGTCGCCAAGATCGTCGGACGCAATCCCGAGACACTCGACGAGGCGGGTGTTGCCCGTGCCGCGATCGAAAGCCTCGCCGAGAATTACTCCGACGGTGTCGTAGCCCCTGCCTTCTGGTTCCTGATTGCCGGCCTTCCCGGTATCGCGATCTACAAGGCGATCAATACCGCCGACAGCATGATCGGGCACCGGACATCGCGCCATCGCGCCTTCGGCTGGGCGGCAGCCCGGCTGGACGATCTCGTCAACCTGCCGGCTTCGCGCCTTTCAGCCCTCCTCCTCGTTGTCGCGTCGTTCTTCGTCGCGAATGCGCGGGCCGGGGACGCGGCGCGCGCGGCTTTGCGGGATGCCCCCAACCACCGCTCGCCCAACGCTGGCTGGCCCGAGGCGGCGATGGCGGGTGCCCTCGACCTCAAGCTCGCCGGACCGCGTGTCTATGGTGCCGAACCGGTGCGCGATGCCTGGATGGGTGCCGGGCGGGCGGACGCGGGTGCGGCCGACATCCGTGCCGCACTGGCACTCTACCGGGTGGCGTGCGGGGTGCTGTGGGTGCTTGTGGGTGCGGGTGCAATGGCCCTTTGGCGGTGAGCCTCTTCGCGCGTGCGAGGGGCAACTTGACCTTCGCCCTTCCAGGGTGCACTTTTAGGTCATTCCGAGGGGTGCCCCGATAGGGGGCTGAGACACCAACGGCGCCAAGCGTTCATCGGAACAGGATACCGGCGCGACGTGGGAACCCTTAGAACCTGATCCGGGTCATGCCGGCGGAGGGACACGGAACCGACCGTCCAGGTCGTAGGACGCTTACCCCACCCGCACACTCCCGGATCTCCATGCGTGACGTTTCAACGTAGGAGATCCAGATGAATGCCGTTACCAAGCCGATCAAGATTTCCGTCACGACGGGGTCCTTGCCCGCTTCGCGCAAGGTCTATTTGAACGGTGCGCGCAATCCCGACATGCAGGTACCCATGCGCGAGATTTCGCTCGACCCGAGTGCAAACGAACCGCCCGTGCGCGTCTACGACACCTCCGGCCCCTACACGGACCCGGACACCGAGATCGACATCCACAAGGGCCTCCCACGGCTGCGGGCGAACTGGATTCGCGCGCGCGGCGACGTCGAGGAATACGACGGTCGCACGGTCAAGGCCGAGGATAACGGCACGGTCGACCGCAAGCATCTCGTGGCCGAATTCCCGGTGCGCCATCGCCCGCTCCGCGCCAAGACAGGCCAGTCGGTGACGCAATTCGAATATGCCCGGCGCGGCATCGTCACACCGGAGATGGAGTACATCGCGATCCGGGAAAATCTCGATCGCAAGAAGCTGGCGAACGGCACGAAGCGAGACGGCGAATCGTTCGGCGCCAGCCTCCCCGAATATGTGACACCCGAATTCGTGCGCGACGAAGTGGCGCGCGGCCGCGCCATCATACCCTCGAACATCAACCATCCGGAGATCGAGCCGATGGTCATCGGCCGGAACTTCCTGGTCAAGATCAACGCGAACATCGGCAATTCGGCGGTGACCTCGTCGGTCGCAGACGAAGTCGACAAGATGGTGTGGGCGACGCGCTGGGGTGCCGATACGGTCATGGATCTTTCGACCGGCCGCAACATCCACAACATCCGGGAATGGATCATCCGCAATTCGTCGGTCCCGATCGGGACCGTGCCGATCTATCAGGCGCTCGAGAAGGTCGATGGCGTCGCCGAGGACCTCACTTGGGAGATCTACCGCGACACGGTGATCGAGCAGTGCGAGCAAGGAGTCGATTACTTCACGATCCATGCGGGCGTGCGCCTGCCATATGTGCCGCTCACGGCAAAGCGCGTGACCGGCATCGTCTCGCGCGGCGGCTCGATCATGGCGAAATGGTGCCTCGCACACCACAAGGAGAGCTTCCTTTACACGCACTTCGCCGACATCTGCGACCTCATGCGCGCTTATGACGTGAGCTTCTCGTTGGGGGATGGATTGCGCCCGGGTTCGATCGCGGACGCCAACGACGAAGCCCAATTTGCCGAGCTCGAAACCCTCGGCGAGCTCACCAAGATCGCGTGGCAGAAGGGCGTTCAGGTCATGATCGAGGGTCCCGGCCACGTGCCGATGCACAAGATCAAGATCAACATGGACAAGCAGCTCCGCGAATGCGGCGAGGCGCCGTTCTACACGCTTGGCCCGCTCACGACCGACATCGCCCCCGGCTACGACCACATCACGAGCGGGATCGGGGCCGCGATGATCGGCTGGTTTGGCTGCGCCATGCTCTGCTACGTGACACCGAAGGAGCATCTCGGCCTGCCCAACCGGGACGACGTGAAGGTCGGCGTGATCACGTACAAGATCGCGGCACACGCGGCCGATCTCGCGAAAGGCCATCCAGGGGCGCAGGAGCGCGACGACGCGCTCTCCCGCGCGCGTTTCGAATTCCGCTGGCAGGACCAGTTCAACCTCTCGCTCGACCCGGAGACGGCCAAGCACTTCCATGACGAAACGCTTCCCAAGGAGGCGCACAAGGTCGCGCATTTCTGCTCGATGTGCGGACCGAAGTTCTGCTCGATGAAGATCACGCAGGACGTGCGCGATTTCGCGGCGAGCGGGATGGAGAAAATGTCCGAGGCGTTCCGGAAATCGGGCTCCCAGATTTACCAGCCCAAGGAGGACCTCGAAGCGCTCGCTAAGGAATCAAACCGCGCGCTCGGCGGCGACTGAATGCTGCACGGCGAACTGCGGAGGATCGACTTCTGACGGCAAGGCATTGCCGGGCGGGCGGGACGCAAGTGCCGCCCGTTTTCCTCGTTGGCCGATACCTGTATCCTAATCGCGCATGACGAAAGCACCCGGATTCGACGCGAAATTCCACGAATCCTTCCGCGATCTCCTCGCCTGGCGGCGGGACGTGCGGCGCTTTCAGAAGCTCGCCCCGCCCGATGGAACGCTCGAGCATCTCTTTGCGCTCGCGTGCCTGGCACCGTCGGTCGGGCTTAGCCAGCCTTGGCGGTTCGTCGTGGTCGACGACAAGGATCGCCGTGCCGCAATCCGCGCCGATTTCGAGCGGTGCAACCAGGAGGCCCTTGGCGATTATTCCGGCGCGCGCGCGCGGCTCTATGCGACGCTCAAACTGGCCGGCCTCGATGCGGCCCCGATCCAATTCGCCGTCTTTGCGGATCGGGATGCGACAGAGGGCCACGGCCTCGGCCGGCGCACGATGCCGGAGATGACCGAATACTCCGCCGTGATGGCGGTCCACACGCTTTGGCTCGCCGCGCGCGTGGAAGGGCTTGGGCTCGGCTGGGTCTCGATTCTCGATCCGTCGCGGGTTGCCGAAATCCTGGAGGTCCCGGCGAGCTGGCGCTTCATCGGCTATTTCTGCCTGGGCTATCCCGAGCGGGAGGAGCATACGCCCGAGCTTGAACGGGAAGGCTGGGAAAAGCGCAGGCCGCCGGCGGAGGTCATCCTGAAGCGCTGAGCGCTCGCCTCAGCGGAGTCCCGACGGCTCCGCGACGTTCGTGGTCACGAGGTGCGCCTCGATGAGCTTGTGCACCTGTTTCGGGAGCGGGACCGACCGACCCGTCGACAGGCTCGCCTCGACGGCGGTGTAGTCGCCCGTGGCGATCAACTGGCCGTTTTCGGCGTCGAGCATGCGATGGAGGAACCGGAAGAACTTCTTGCCGACCGCAACGAACCCGCTTTGGACCACGACGAGCTCACCGCCGCGAAGCTCCCTGACGAACTGATAGCTCTGGCGCACGACCGCGATGCGCCGACCGGCTTTCCTGATCAAGCGCGGCGTGATGCCGATCGAGCGCATCAGGAACCAGGTCGCCTGATCGAAGCGCGCAACATACATCGGGGAGTTCATGTGCGATTGGGAGTCGTATTCGGAGACGAGCACGGCGCCCTTGAAAGTCTCGACCCATTCGCCCATGAAACAGTCCCCGGCGTGCGGCCCGCTCTCTCTCGCTGTGCGAGCTTATCATAAGCGGGTGCATTGAACAGGTCCGATCGGCCGAGGGCTCTTTTCGTTATCGACCAGTTCTGTCATCATCCGGCCATGCCTTTTGCCGGTATCGATCCCTGGCGCGAGCAATATTTCAACGGCACGGTCGTCCCGGACGGCGTCGTCATTCCGATCGACGACGCGACGGCGTGGGAGCTCTACCCTCGGCATCGCTGGGTCTACAACAAGCTCCTCATTTGCGAAACGCAGGGCCTGCCTCACGGACCGCACGGCACGATGCCGAAGACGTATCCCGTCTTCTCGAAGCCGATCTACAACATGCGCGGGATGGGAACCGGGGGGCGAATCGTCCATTCCGAGTCCGAATATCTCGCGGGGCTCGAGCCGGGCCATTTCTGGATGCCCTATTTCACGGGGCCGCATGTCTCGACCGACATCGTATACCTCGACGGCCGCGCTGAATGGTGGCGTCATTCGACCGGGAAGGCAGGACCCGAAGGCACCTTCGACTATTGGACCGTGCATGCCGCATCGGATTCCGTGCTCGAGCGGTATATCGGCGATTGGGCGAGGCGAAGCCTCCAAGGGTTCACCGGCGTTGCGAATCTCGAGACCATCGGCGGCCGCATCGTCGAATGTCATCTGCGGATGGCCGAGCAATGGCTCGACATCAACGGGCCCGGCTGGCTCGACGCCGTGGTCGAGCTCTATGCCGCGCATCGATGGCGATTTTCAGACGAGAACCGCCGGGACGGCTACAGTGTCGTGCTGTTCGGCGGACACGAAAAGGGCTGGACGATCGACCGGAGCAGGGTGGCCGAATTTCTCGATCGACCCGGGATTTCGTCGATCCAGATCACGTTCGTCGAGAACAAGCCCGCCGGACATCACGCCATGCCGCCGGGCGGCTTCCGCCTCGCCATCGTCAATTGCTGGGACCTCGATAGCGGCTTCGTCGTGCGCGAAGCGCTCGCCAAGCTCTTCGTCGCCAAGGCCGATCAGGCGCCCGGGCCGCGCGCGATGGGCCAGATGGCCTCCACGCGCTCGCCGCGATAGCCGACATACCAGTCATAGAGGTTGACCGTCGGGTCGCAGTGGCCGGGGATGAGCTTGACCTTGTCGCCAATGGCGAGCGAGCGATTGCCGGGTGCTACTTTGAGCTTGCCGTGCTCGTCCGAGGCGCCAAAATATTCTGCATCGTCGCGGCCCGCCAACCGCGGCATGCCGGAATCGACACTCACCGCCTTGAGTCCGGCATCGACCACCGCACGCTCGCGCACCGCCGTGCTCATGACGGTCGCGTAAACGAAGAGGCTATGCTCGAACTCGTGGACCGGCTTGCCGTCCTTGTCGAGGTTCTTCGCGTAATCGGCATCCATGAAAATGTAGGAGCCCGCTTGCAGGTCGGTATAGACGCCACTTGATCCCTCGAAGGCGTATGTACCGGTTCCACCACCGCCGATCTCCTCGCAGTGAAAGCCGCGGCGATCGAGAAGTTCCGTGGTGCGGCGAACCTTTTCAACGGCCCCCGCGATCGCGGCACGCCGCTCTTCAAAGCCGCGAAGGTGTTGCGCCGAGCCGTGATAAGCCTGCAGGCCGCGGAACCGCAAGCCCTTCGTGCGCGCGACAATCTCGGCGAGAGCGAGTGCGGCCTCGCCGGGTTCAACGCCGCAGCGCCCGGCTCCCACGTCGATCTCGACGAGCACGTCGAGTGTTACGCCGTAACTTCGCGCAGCCGAGCCGAGTGCTTCGACATGCTCGGGCGCGTCGACGCAGACGCCGATGCGCGCGTCACGGGCGAGGGCGGCAAGCCGTTCGAGCTTCCTACGCCCGACCACCTCGTTGCTCACGAGGACGTCCCGAACCCCGCCTTGCACAAGCGCCTCTGCCTCGCTCACTTTCTGGCAGCATGCGCCGATAGCGCCGAGTGCAATCTGCTTGAGTGCGAGCACGGGCGATTTGTGCGTTTTGGCATGAGGCCTGAGGCGAACGCCCAAGGATGCGGCGCGCGTGGAGAGGTGGCGCAAATTGCGCTCAAGGGCGTCCAGATCGACCAGAAGGGCGGGCGTGTCGACGTCCGTGAGCGGGACGCCGATATCGGCAGGGGGGTGTCGCGTCATCAATTGTGGATTTCCATGCTGCGAGGAGCGGTGCCATGTGCGGTGGC
>DATDHA010000140.1:0-2444 GCA_036521815.1 Alphaproteobacteria bacterium
ATATCGTCCTCGTTATTCTATGTGGCGCCTCGAAAGCGACGACCGTTCGAGGCTCGGTCTTCAGGCGTTCTAGCCAGCGA
This sequence comes from Alphaproteobacteria bacterium, assembly GCA_036521815.1. Taxonomy (GTDB): domain Bacteria; phylum Pseudomonadota; class Alphaproteobacteria; order JACZXZ01; family JACZXZ01; genus DATDHA01. The sequence continues at coordinate 81 of DATDHA010000140.1, forward strand.
GCGCGTTCTGACCCCTTTGGAGGCGGGAAACCCATGAAGACGAACTCGGACGACTCAATACCGGCGACTGAGAGCGCCGCGGTGATGGCGCTAGGGCCTGGGATGGGCACCGCGAGAATGCCCGCTTGACGTGCGGCCTTGACGAGACGAGCCCCCGGATCGGCGATTCCTGGGGTTCCCGCGTCCGAAACCAACGCGATGTCCTCACCGCGTTCGAGGCGCGCCACCAGCCGGGGCGCCTCACGGTGCTCGTTATGCTCCCTCAGGCTCACCATCGGTCTTCGGATGTCATAGTGGGCAAGCAGCTTGGCGGTCCGCCTCGTGTCTTCCGCGGCAATGAGGTCGACCTCCCGCAGAGTTCGGACCGCACGAAACGTGAGGTCCTCGAGATTCCCAATCGGCGTGGCGACGACGAAGAGGGTGCGGGGCATGTCGGGGTGACCGGATCCTATAATGCGATCAGGTCATGCCGCTCTACGAGTATCAATGCGAGTCCTGTGGCCGGCGGTTCGAGAAGATTCAGAAGTTCTCTGATCCGCTGGTTGACACGTGTCCCACGTGCGGGGGCCCGGTCCACAAGCTTGTGTCATCACCAGCGTTCCACTTGAAGGGCACCGGCTGGTACGCGACCGATTACCCCCACCAGGGCAAGGGCCAGTCGCCGGACGGCGACAAGAGCGACCCGGCGTCAGCATCAACTGCCGGGGACACTGACAAGTCCTCCAAGACGTCCAAGGAGTCGAGAGACTCGAGGGATTCCAAGGATTCCCGGGATTCGAAGAATTCGAAGGATTCCAGAGATTCGAAAGACGCGAAAGCGTCATCGAATTCGAAGGACTCGGGCGGCGCCAAGGAGTCCGTCGCCGGGCCGTCGAAGGATTCGACACCCCCGGCCGCCTCATCGAAGTCCTGAAGCGGCGCACCACCCAATCCGCGATATAGCATGACGCGATGCTCGACCTGATCTACCTCCGGGATCGTCTGGCTGAGGCCACCGTCCGTCTTGGCCATCGAAGCGCGGCCGCCGTGAGCGCACTTGAGGACTGCGCGCGCGTCGACGCACGCTGGCGGCGGCTCGTGACGGAGATCGAGCAGCTGAAGCGCGAGCACAACACGGCAAACGCGGCGATCGCCGACCTCAAGAAGCAGGGCGCAACCGACGCATTCAACGCCGCGCGCGAGGCTGGCAAGGCGCGAGGCGCCGAGATCAAGGACCTGGAAGGGCGCCTGGGCGACGTCGAGCGCGAGCGCGATGCGCTGCTCCTCTCGATTCCGAACCTGCCCCACGCCTCAGTCCCCGTGGGCACGTCGGCCGATGGCAACGTCGAAGTGCGCCGGTGGGGGAGTCCACGCCAGTTCGAGTTCGAGCCCAAAGCGCACTGGGATCTGGGTCCAGCCCTCGGCATTCTCGATTTCGAGCGCGCGGCGCGCATGTCCGGTGCTCGATTCTCGGTGCTGTTCGGCGCAGGCGCCCGCCTCGCGCGCGCGCTGATCAATTTCATGTTGGATCTCCATACCCGTGAACACGGGTACACCGAGGTCGAGCCCCCGTTCCTGGTCAATCGCGACGCGCTCATCGGTACGGGGAACCTGCCGAAGTTTGAACCGGATCTGTTTCGCGTGGCAGGGGAGTGGGATCTCTTTCTCATTCCGACGGCCGAGGTGCCCCTCACGAACCTCCATCGCGAGGAGATGATCGACGGCCGGCAGCTGCCGAAGCGCTATACCGCCTATACACCGTGCTTCCGCAGCGAGGCCGGTTCGCACGGCGCCGACGTGCGCGGGCTGATTCGTCAGCACCAGTTCGACAAGGTCGAGCTGGTCGCCTTTACAACGCCCGAGCAGTCGCACGACGAATTGGAAACACTCACGCGCCAGGCCGAGACGGTCCTCGAACGCCTGGAATTGCCGTATCGGCGCATGCTGCTTTGCACCGCCGACATGGGCTTTGCTTCGGCGAAGACCTTCGACATCGAAGTGTGGCTGCCGAGTCAAGGGACCTATCGCGAGATCTCGTCCTGCAGCAACACGGAAGCCTTTCAGGCACGCCGCGCGGCCATTCGCTTCCGCCGGGATGGCACGGGGAAGGCACAGTTTGCGCATACCCTGAACGGATCCGGCCTCGCGGTGCGGCGTACCCTCATTGCGATTTTCGAAAACGGCCAGCAGGCGGATGGCTCGGTGGTCATTCCGGCGGCCTTGCGGCCATTCATGGGCGGGGTCAACACGATCAGAATCGGAGAATAATGATCCGTGTTGCCGCGGTTGGAACACTCGTCTACGCCATAATCACTCCGTGAGCCGGGTCGATCCGCTGCTGGCCGATCGCTATCGCGTCGAGCGCGAGCTCGGGCGCGGCGGTAT
>DATDHA010000141.1:0-1603 GCA_036521815.1 Alphaproteobacteria bacterium
ACTCGCCGCCGGGGGCCGCGAGCAGTCACGCGGCCGGCTTTTGTGCATCGGTATCGAGGGAGGAAGGCCATGCCCACCTACATCGCACTGGTCAATTACACCGAGCAAGGCATCCGCCGTGTCAAAGAGTCGCCGAAGCGGCTCGATCAGGCGAAAGCGCTCTTGAGGGAAATGGGCGGCGAGTTCAAGTCGTTTTACATGACGTTAGGTTCTTACGATCTCGCCGTCGTTTATGAAGCCCCCGACGACGCCATCTCCGCACGATTCACGTTGCTCCTGGGAAGTGCGGGCTTCGTGCGCACGACCACGCTCAAGGCGTTCCCTGAGCAGGCGTACCGCGAGATCATCGCTTCGCTGGGCTAACGGCGCGGTCGGCCATCGCGTAGGCACATCCCAACCGCTTCATGAGGGGAGCGGTGGTGGTGCTATGTCTGCGATTGGGCTTGGCCAACACCCGCTCGGGGCAGCGCTTGGCCCCGATGGTCAGCGAACCCAATAGCGCCGGTTCACATACACGTACCTCGTGCCACCACCCCAGGCCGACAATCCGATCAGGAAGCCCAAATCGTACCACCACCCGCTGTTCGGGAAGGCGTAGACGCGAACGTGCGTGAAGATGCCGGCGATCAAAGCCAAGGGTGCTACAAGACCGTGGACCAGGCCCATCAGCAGCCCCGGCTCGTCGCCGGAGGTCGCCGGCGGCGGCTGATACGCGCATGCCGAGAGGGTCAGAATGAGCGCCAACCCGAGCAGGAAAATTGACTTGGGACTAATCTTCGCCATCTCCGCCCCCGCCGACTGTTTGCAACTACGTCGCTTTTAGCACGACCTCGGGCGCGATCGATGTTAAGCCACGTCGCCTCGCACGAAAAGGGCGGACGCGAGCGGGAAGGCACTTCACCAACGAAATCCTGGGTGCGCATTTACGCTATAGTGAACCCGGCACAGAGCGCAATCGCCACGGGCGGCAGGATCGACAACCGCTTGAAAAAAGGAGTACCGCGCATGCCGGCCCCACGGACACTTGTCGCAATCGTCGTGGCCATTCCGGTACTCCTCTTCCCCATCGGGCGAAGTCTCGCCGATGAGCGATCGCCTGAAGCCTTTCTCGAGGAAATCTACCACACCTACAAAGGCAGTTCGGACCAAGCGCACGGGGTTTCTCTCGACACGGATGCGGATATCCAGCGCTACTTCGAGCCTTCCCTCGCTGCCCTGATCGTCAAGGATCGGGAGGAGGCGGCAAAGCTCGATGAGGCGCCTGAGCTTGACGGCGATCCCTTCGTGGACGCACAAGATTGGCAAATCGACGGGCTCAAGATCATCGTCGCACGGTCGGGCCGCGACAAGGCGACGGGGACTGTCACGTTCCGGAACTTCGATCAGCCGGAAAAGATCGTGCTGGATCTCGTCAAGATCGAAGGTGCGTGGAGAATTTCCAATATCCGCTGGAGCGACGGAACACTGCGCGACCTCGTCTCGGGGCAGTGAAAACGTCCGCGCCGTTTCGTGCGGCACCACAGGCAATAGCGCGTGACGAAGTGGCATGTGCTGCTGGCCTTGGAGGCAGCTCCGGAAGCGCCGTCTCATGTGATATGTCATT
>DATDHA010000142.1:0-5967 GCA_036521815.1 Alphaproteobacteria bacterium
GCCCAGAGTGCGAAGAGAATGATACCGCAAACCATGACCCCGCCGGCGATCGTGCGGCCAAGGGGTGTCGCTGGAACCGCATCCCCGTAACCCGTGGTGGTGAGCGTCGTGATCGCCCACCAGAGCGCTTCGGGAATTGTGCCGAACGTGTCCGGCTGAGCTTCGCCCTCAACGAGATAGGCAAAGGTCGCGGCGAAAATGAGGATGATCAGAAACGCGAAGAAGACCGCGAGCAACGGCTCTCGCGCCTGGCGCAGCACGCGCCCGAGAAGGCCGAGGCGCGGGGAATGCCGGGCGAGCTTCAAGACCCAGACGACGCCAAAGAGCCGTGCCATCGTGGGGTCGTCGACGAGTAGAAGTGCCGCGAGGCTTGGCAGCCACGCGAGAAGATCGATGATCCCCCATGTGGACACCATCCATCGCCAGCGTACCGCGGAGACAGAGAGACGGCCTCGCCATGCGCTCAGGCTGGGTGCGATCGCGACGCGTGCTGCATATTCGAGGGTGAAGAACGCCAGTACCGCGAAAGCAAGAATATCGAGAACCCCGCCCTCCGCGGCGACGATCGAAGGGACGGTCCCCAACACGACCGACGCAAGCCCGAGGGACAGTGCGGCACCATGCGCGATTCGGAACACGCGCGCGACCGTGCCCACGCCGCGCGCCTCGAGCGTAATGCGCATCGCTTCCGTGATCGTCACTGCGGCGCCCTTCTGTCCACAATCCCCGCATTTCGACGCCCGGTCCGCCGGCCTGTTCCCAGCCGGTCTCGACCGACGCGCAATCTAGCTCGAAACGATAAGGAACGCCAACTGCTTGCGCCGAGGCAGCCGCAAATTGACTCGGCAAAGGATTTCCAGTAAAACTTGTTTTACTGGTTAGGTGTGGAAAGGAGGCGCCAAAATGTACACTCGCCTACGCTTGCTCGCTGTCGTCGCGGCATTCCTCCTCGGCGGCTTTATTATCCATCAAACCCCCTTCGGCGCAAAGCCGCTCGCCGCGCAAACCGCCGGTTTGCCGACCCAGACGACGCTGATCGCGCGCATCTGGCACGGCCATACGCCGGCGGCCAAGGCGGAGGACTACACCAAGTACATCTATGAGGCCGGCATCAAGAAGATCGAATCGATTCCGGGCAATCGCGGCGTTCAGTTGTTTCGGCGGATCGACGACAAATACGGCGATTTCACCGTCATCTCCTATTGGGACTCGATCGAGGCGATCAAGCGCTTCGCCGGCGAGAAATACGAGGAGACCCACAATCTGCCCAAGGATCCGGAATACCTCGTCGACATGGAGCCGACCGTGAAACACCTCACGGTGCTGGTGAACGAATGGCCTAAATAGCCGGCTCGCCGGATTTGCAGCTCTGGCGCGCCGGCTCGGGGTGCGGTCACACATAGACCTTGAGTCGGCGCTCCAAATATTGCGTGAAGATGCTGACCGCACTCGTCATCGCATAATAGATGACCCCGATCGTGAGGAAGATCGCGAAGTTCTGGAACGTCGAGCTGATCACCATTTGCGCCGACAGGAAGAGCTCCTGAACCGTCACGAGCGAGACGAGAGCCGAGTTCTTGGTGAGGGCCACGAATTCGTTGCCGAGCGGAGGCAGCATCCGCAAGAGCGCTTGCGGGAAAACGACGAGCCGCATCGTCTGCCGATGGGAAAGGCCGAGCGCTTTCGCGGCCTCGATCTGGCCCTTGTCGATCGATTGGATCGCCCCGCGCACGATCTCGGTCTGATAGGAGCCCGAATAGAAAGCGAGGGTGCCGACGGCGGCGACCATCGCGGGTATTTCGACGCCCATTTGCGGAAACGCGTAATAGACGAAGAAGAGCTGCACCACGAACGGCGTGCCACGGATCACGGAGACGTAGACCCTTGCACTCCCGCGCAAGAGCTTGCTGTGCGAGAGGCGTGCGAAGCCGCCGATCAGCCCGCATCCCACCCCGAGGATGAGGGCCAGCAGCACCACCTCGATCGTCCTGAGCGCCCCTCCGAGGAGGAAGGGGAGCGATTCGATGACCGTCTCGAGTCCGAGGGACGTCATGGCGTACCCGGACGAGGCATCCTCAGGACGTCGAGCCGAACCATTTTTCTTGGATGCTCTTGATCGTGCCGTCCTTCTTCAGCGCATCGAGCGCCTCGTCGACGGCCTTCAAGAGATCAGGGTCGTCCTTGCGGACCGCATAGCCATAATTCTCGTTGGTGAGCAGGAAATCGGCGAGCTTGGCGCCGCCATGGATCTTGATGTAGTAGCGGGCCGCGGGATAGCCGGTGACGACGGCGTCGGCGCGTCCGCTCTGAAGAGCCTGGAACATCTGATCGTTCGTCTGATTGACGACAAGCTCGGCCTTCGGGTAGGTCTGCTTGAGATAGTCGACCGACTTGGTGCCGACCTGCACGGAGAGCCGCTTGCCGTCGAGGTCCGCAGCCTTTGTGACGCTGCTGTCGTCGGGCTTGAGCATGACGCTGAGGCCGCCGGAGAAGTACGGCTCGGAGAAGTCGACGACCTTCTTGCGCTCGTCCGTGATGTAGATCGCGGATGCGGCGAGATCGATGTGCTTGGCCTGGAGGCCGGGTACCAGTTCGCGGAAGGGCACTTGCTGGAATTCGATTTTCTTGATTCCGATCTTGGCGGAAATAGCGTTCACGAGATCGATGTCGAATCCCGATTTTTCGCCCGACGTCGACGTCTCCTCGAATGGCGGGAAAGTCGCATCCGTGCCGACGATGAGCGTCCTTTGGCCGCCCTTGAGTTCATCGAGAATTCCCGCGTCGGCCGAGGCGAGCGGCAATGCGGCCGCCGCCAGTACGGCGCATGCGGCCAATGCCAAGAAACTGCGGCGCGAGCTGTCTATGGTGAGCGTTCCCTCTTGTTGCAGCGCGCTACCCGCTCCGGCGGCGAAGCGCATCGTTCCATTGCGATGGAGCGGAAGCTAGCATAGGGCCGTGCGCGGCGCGAGAGGGGCCGGCATCGCGCCCGCCGCACCATGAGCGGCAAGGTCGGCCACACCTAGGTAAACCCTTTTGCCACCCACCCTCCCCGACTTCCGCAAGATCGACCGCCATTTTTTCGAGGGCTGGCCGCCCGCACGCATCGAGGATGTCCATGGTTGGCACAGCGCCCTCGATGGCGGGGTCACGAGGCCGCCAATGCGCCGGCCCTGTCGCTTTACCATGCCGCCGGACTGAAACGAATCGATGGTTACCATTACCGCGCCAAGGCCTGAGCGCTGGAGCCGCAGCGATCGGGCGATCGCCTCCGGCAAATCGCCTCCAAATTGACACGCAAAACATTGTCGTGGCCAACTCTGGCCGCGCGCCGTGCGGATGTTATGTGATATATTCAGCGAGATCAGGTGCCGCGACAGTCGGCACGAATGCACGGTGAAGTGCCCTTATGGTTGATACTCCAGCGACGGCGGACGAACGCCCTGACCCGTGGAACAACGATCGCAGTCTGGGCGAGGAAATCGTCAGCTCGGCGATCCAAGGCACCGCGGCAGTGGGAAGCGTTGTCGGCCTGATCCTGCTCGTCACTCGAGCCTGGCCGCAAGGGACCGCACTGCCTCTCATCGGGGCACTTATCTATGGTGCCACGCTCATCATCGCCTTCGCCGCTTCCGCCCTCTATCACGGCATACCCCAGCCGAGGCTGAAGCGCTTCTTCCGCACCGTCGACCACTGCACGATCTTCCTGCTGATCGCCGGGACTTACACGCCGATAACGCTGGTGACGCTTTGGCACCACTCGGGCTGGCTCCTTCTCCTTTCCGTGTGGTCGATGGCCATCATAGGCATCGTTCTTCGCTTGGTGCGGGGTGCCCGCTTCCATCGTTTTGCCATCCCGCTTTACCTTGCGATGGGCTGGATCAGTGTTGCGTGGGCCAAAGCGCTCTACGATGCGACGGGACTTGGCGCGGCTTTGCTCATCCTCGCTGGGGGTGTTGCCTATACGGGCGGGCTGCTCTTCTATCGCTGGAACGGCCTGCGTTACAGCAACGCGCTCTGGCACCTTTGCGTCGTCGCGGGGAGCGCGTGCTTTTTCCTGGCGATTTCACTCTACGTCCTGCCCGCATCGACCTGAGCCGGCCGCCGGCGAGATCCTGAGCACCTGTCGGAATCGGGGAGGCGGTCGGTCGGCTCGGCCGATCGACCCATCGGCATTCGGGCGAAGTGCCGGCGAGCGCCCCCGGAGGATGAGCAAAAGGCGGCCATCGATCAGTGCGAGCCCGGCAAAGATCAACCCCATTCCGGCGAGCGCGTGGCTATCCAATCGCTCGCCGAGAATTGCGGCGCCGAGAAGTATGGCGCTCACCGGAATGAGGAAGGTCACCAAGAGGACGTTGGTGGCGCCGGCGGTCGCCAGGATACGGAAATAAAGGATGTAGCCGAGCGAAGTGGCGAGGAGCGCCAAGGCGATCCAGGCACCCCAAATGGTCATGCCCGGCATGGCGAGTTGCCACGGCTTGTCGATGATGAGGGCGATGGGAAGCATCATCGCCGTGCTCGCCGTGAGTTGGCCCGTCGCGGTGACCATCGGATTGCCGCCCTTGAATCGGCGGCCGAAAATTCCGGCAAAGCCGTAGGAGATCGCGGCGGCGACGACGGCAAGCTCCGCGAGGGCATGGCGGCCGATGCCGCCGAGGAGTTCCGGCCCGATCGTCACCACCGCCCCGGAGAGGCCGATCAGGACACCGAGGAGTTTCATCGGCGCCAGCTGTTCGTCGCGCGTCAGGACATGAGCCAGGACAACCGTGAAAAGCGGCGTTGTCGCGTTGAGGATCGCGGCAAGGCCGCTTGCGATTTGAGTCTGCCCCCAAACGATCAGGCAAAACGGGATGACGTTGTTGAGGAGCCCCATGGTCGCATAGCGGCGCCAAGCGCCCCCATCGCGCGGCAACCGGTGGCCAAGTGCCCAAAGGACGAGAATGAGCGCCATCGATGCCATCCCGGTGCGCCCGAGCACGAGCGTGAAGGGTGGAATAGCGGCGACGGCGACTTTCGAAAAGAAGAACGACCCGCCCCATAATATCGACAAGCTGACGAGCATGATCCATTCGATGGCGCCCATCCGCGGTGCGTCGTTGCGTTCCATTCTTGCGCCCCAATTGTCGAGGGCGGCAGCCTAAGCTCGGCTTTCGGACCGCACCATCCGCTTCTTGCGGCGGAACTCCGCGCGAATCGGGGTGACGTGCCGAGAATGGGCGCACCCTTCCAGTCGCCAGGAAAATCGCCCGGGCCTCGCTTCGTGCGATCTCTCATGCTAACGTCCCCCGCGCCGGTCGCCCCAGCCGGCTTTGCATCGATGCGAGCGTGCGCCAATGCCGTTTCCCCTAAAAGTTTTGCTTGCCTGCCTATCCATCGTCATGCTTGCGGGTTGCGACGAGCTTCCCTCGATCAAAATCAAGCAAAATCCACCCGTGACGATCGCCGTGGCCGGCCCGATGAGCGGGCCCAATAGGAAGTTTGGCGGCCAGATGCGCACGGGCGTCGAGCAGGCGATGATGTACTACAACGCGCGGGGCGGGGTGCTGGAAAGCGTCCTTAGGATGCGCGGGGTTGACGATCTCTGCGAATCGTCCCGCGCGGCGTCCATCGCGAAAGGGTTGGTGGCGGAGAAGCCTGCCTTCGTGGTCGGGCATTTCTGCACGGAAGCCTCGCTCGCCGCCGCACCCATCTACACCGATGCCAATCTCCTGATGATTTCGCCGGCATCGAGCGATCCAGCCCTCACCGGGCGGGGGGCGCCGAACATCTTCCGCACGGTGCCGCGCCAGGACATGCAGGGCCCAGTGCTTGCCAAATATATCGCCGACCATTTCGGCGGCCAGCCGATCGCCACATTATCGGATGGCACGGCATACGGCCGGACGATCAAGGATTCGACCCGCCGAGCCCTTCAGGCTGCCGGCATACGCCCCGCAGTCGACGAAACATTGGCCGGCCCGGGTGTGGATT
>DATDHA010000143.1:0-1931 GCA_036521815.1 Alphaproteobacteria bacterium
GTTTCTTCAGTTCTTGAAACCTCGGCGAATCTTCAATCAGCCCTTCCTTCGGTGGCAGCGTCTGACGGAACGCGCCAGCCAAGCCGCTTGACCTGCGCTTACGGTCGTACTATACGCTGCGTATAGTATGACCGGTGTGGAAATTCGTGCGCTCAGAGAGAAATTTGGCTGGACTCAGATGGCCTTGGCCGAGGCCGTAGGAGTAACCTCGAACACCGTGGCCCGCTGGGAGCGCGGCGAAATGGCGATCTCCGAACCCGCCGCCAGACTCCTTCAAAAAATCGCTACCGAGCAACGGCCGCGGACTGGGAAGAGGCGAGGGGATTAATGGCTTCGATCAAACGGTATCACCAAGCGGCATGTATGGGCGGCGACTGCGATTGTCCCTGGCGACTCGACTACCGGCCGCAGGGACTCGCGGGACCTCGGAAGCGGATTGAGTTCCCGACCAAGAAGGCAGCCGAAAAACATCTCGCAGCAACGGCAACCAAAGTCGCGCGCGGCGAGTATATCTCGCCGGAGAAAATTCCAACGTTCGCGAAGGCCGGCGAGGAATGGTTACACGATAAGGCCGATCGCCATCCAGCGACCGTGCAAGGATGGCGCGTCCATCTCAAACACCTAGTCAAGCTCGACAACATCCGGCTCGATCGGATTGACGTAGCCGCGGTCGAGCGCGTGCGCGATGAACTGCGCGCGAACTTGGGCGCGAAAACGATAAGCGCGGTCTTGACCACCTGCGCTGCAGTATTCAAGCTCGCACAACGCCGCGGTTGGGTCGCCAACAATCCGGCGGCAATCGCGGAGCGGCCGCGCAGAGCGGTTGCGGAATTAACTGTCGCCGACGAAACCGACGAAAGCGAGAAGGGCTTGCGCGCCGTCCGACCCGACGAGGTCTTGAGCGCCGACGAGATCAAAAAGTTGCTCGGCCATGCCGCACCCGGCCTTTACCGGACTCTATTTGCCACGGTCGCGGCAACGGGGATGCGGCCGGAGGAAGTCTATGCCTTAAAGTGGACCGACGTTTCACTCGACGCCGCTCGAATCTCCGTACGACGCTCGCTTTCTTGGTCGCGCGGATTGGAGGAGAAAGGCCGCGTGCGGCCGAAATTTTACGAACCTAAGGCGCGTTCCGGCTATCGCATACTGCCGCTGCCTGCGGCACTGGTAGCGATGTTGAAGGTCTGGAAACTGCAGAGTCCACAGTCCGAACACGATCTCGTCTTTTGTCGGCTCGACGGCCAACCGCTGCATCGCTCGCACGTCCTGCGTCAGGGCCTCTATCCGGCACTACGTCGGGCGGAGCTACGGAGCGTCAACGTCAAGACCTTGGGGCACTCATATGCGAGCAGACTCATCGCCGCTGGCGCCTATCACAGAAGTTCAACACCGGTTGGGGCATTCGAACCCGGCCGTCACGCTCAAGTTTTACTCGCATTGGTTCAAGGATGCTGATACCGGCGCCGTCGATCGGTTCGCGCAAGGCTTTTTGGCGAACCCAAGGAAAAGTGGGCAAAAAGTGGGCACTGAATCTGGTCATGGGCACCGACGAAAGTCGGTGGGTCTCATAACTACCTAATATCACAACGAATTTTGGCGCGCCCCCTTAGCTCAGATGGATAGAGCACAGGATTCCTAATCCTGGGGCCGTGGGTTCGAATCCCGCAGGGGGCGCCAGTAAAGCCTTGAAAACGTTCGAGAAAATGTAATTGCCGAGTTTGTCAGTTATTCCGACCGCTGTTCGTGTAGACGCCATGTAGACGGTGGCTGCCCCGCCACCCGCGCGATTGGCGTGTTGCTCGCGCCGGACGTCCTCGAAGCCGACGGGTAAAACTCGTGACGGAGCGGCTGGTTGGCCCGCCGCTCGGCGTGAAAGTCCCACCCTCGGCAAGCCTCCGGGGAGGCTTTGAGATCGCCGCCTGGCTTTGTTC
>DATDHA010000144.1:0-10230 GCA_036521815.1 Alphaproteobacteria bacterium
TCGGGGAGCTCGAGGATTGCCAGACGACGTTCCAGCAACTCCACAAGCTCTGCTCGCCCGACACCCGCATCATCATCAGCTATTATTCCGCGATGTGGGAACCCATCCTCGAACTCGCCGAATGGGCGGGGCACAAGATGCCGCAGGAGCCCCAGAACTGGCTCTCGACAGAGGACATCTCGGCGCTCGTCGAGCTCGCCGATTTCGAAGTGGTGAAGCGCGAATGGCGTCAGTTGATCCCGAAGCGCCTCTTCGGGCTCGGCCGTTTCATCAATCGCTATGTCGCACCTCTGCCGCTCATCCGCAGGCTCGCACTCCGCAATTACGTGGTGGCACGGCAGCGCCCAAAAGGGGATTCGAGCCCGCTTTCCGCAACCGTGCTCATTCCCTGCAAGAACGAGCGCGGCAATATCGAGCCCGCGATTCAGCGCCTGCCGCGATTTTGCGACGAGCTCGAGATTCTTTTCGTCGAAGGCGGCAGTTCCGACGGCACACGGGCGGAGATCGAGCGCGTGATCGATGCTTATCCCGAATACAGGATCCGCGTGCTGACTCAAGAAGGCAAGGGAAAGGGCGACGCGGTGCGCAAGGGCTTCGAGGAGGCGGGCGGCGACGTCCTGATCATCCTCGATGCGGATCTTACCGTGGCACCCGAATGGATTCCGCGGTTTTACGAAGCGATCCGATCGGGGCGAGGCGAGTTCGTCAACGGCTCGCGCCTCGTCTATCCGATGGAGGATCAGGCGATGCGGTTCCTCAATCTCGTCGCGAACCGCGCCTTTTCCTGGCTCTTCAGCTGGCTCCTCAACCAGCGCTTTACCGACACGCTCTGCGGCACCAAGGGGCTCAGCAAGCATCACTACCGGCAGATCGCGGCTAACCGTGACTATTTCGGCGACTTCGACCCGTTCGGCGATTTCGATCTCATCTTTGGTGCGGCGAAGCTCAATCTCAAGGTCGTCGAGGTGCCCGTGCGCTACGCAAGCCGGCGCTATGGCGAGACGCAGATTTCGCGCTTCCGGCACGGCTGGCTGCTTCTGCGAATGGTGATCTTCGCCTTCCGCAAACTGAAGGCGTTCTGAAGCAGGTGCTGCTCAGTCGACGCTTGCGATGCGACGCAACGACCATTTGACGTGAGCTTCCTCGCCGGCAAGCGTGCTTTCGACGACGATCTGCTCGGTCCGTCGCGCGCCGCCCGCGGCACCGAGATAAATGCTCTCTTCGAGCGTCAATCTTCCACCCGACGCGTCGAAACGAAAGGCCACGCCACTCGGCAGGCGCAGCAGAGTCGCGGTGCGGTCGTGGACGATGGAAGCTTGGACGTCGGGGTGGAGATGAAAGCGTACCGCGAGCGCAAGCGCATCTCCGGGCCGGATGCGCGTGAGACGGTCTTCTCCGCGCACGTCGCCGCCGTCAGCCGCGAGGTAAACACGTCTGCGGTGGAGGACGCCGAAGGGCGGCTCGTAGCCGTCGTGACTTGTATCGATCAGCACCGCACCATCCGCCTCTTCGCGCCGGCAGAGCACGTGCCGAGGCCGGCGGCCAAGGTGGCCATCGGCCATGATCTCGGAGGAATTCGCGTTCGCGAGCGCGAGTGTCGAGTGCGCGGCGGTCGCGCGCTGGGCGACCAGCCATTCGGCACTCGCATGGGCGCGCGCGCCGCAATTCACGATCACCCGTTCGCGCCCATGGCTGAGCTCGAAGCTGAGTGTGCCGGCATGGGCGCGGCTGTCGCTTTCCGGTGCGGCTGGCGCGCCGGTATCCATGACGATGAGTGCCGATCCCGCGGCGAGGCGCTGAAAGCCGGTATGCGGTGCTGCCGATGGTGCCGTGCCGTCGGCATCGGCCGCGGCGAGGGCGGCATCGATTTGGGCCGCATCTCCTTCGGCCGTGTGATTGAAAAGTGCCAGGCCTCCGTCGCCGTGCCGGAAAAAGCGCAGCATGGGCGCCATGCGGTCGATCGCCCCTTGAAGACCGCGAGGTACGGCGTGCTTGCCAGCCGCGAGAGCCGAGCGCACGCCGACCAATGCGTTGAGGATATCGAGCTGAAGGGCTGGTGAGCGCTGGCAATATCCGCCATCGGGAAGGACTTGGCGGTCGATCTCCTTGAGGAGCAGCGCCAGCGCGCGCTGAAGCGGTTCCTTCGCCCGCGACAAAGCGATTCTCGCGTAGACGAGGCCGATCAGGGCGCCAAGCCGGCCGCTGCCGTCCGCGCCGAACGAAGGTGCGCGAAGCAGTGCCACTCGTTCGAGATGCCGCGCCTGGCGCCCCAAGGTGGCGAGAATCCTGGCCCTGAACGCGTCGTCCGCCAATGCGCCGGCCGTGCCCTGGGCGAAGAACGGGTACTCGGCAAGCCACGCAACAAGACGCCGGCCGAGGACGTCGCCGCGCCACGGAAGTGGCGACCACTCGCTGTAGCGTTCAAGCCAGCCCGAGATGAGCGCGCGGCAGCACTCTCGCGCCGCCGCCGACCCCTCGGCGCGGAGATCGGCAAGCCACCCGAAGCCGTGGAGGGCCACTTGGACCTCCTCTCGTGCCGGCATCGCGAAGGGATTGCTCGCTGTAACGTGCTCGCCTGCGATCGTGAACTCCCCGCGCAGCATCTCGGCACCGCGTCGCGCATCCCCCGAAGGACCGGCGATGGTCTGCACCAGGCCGTTGGGGGCGGTACCGATGAGCGTAAGGCGGTAAATCGCACTCGAAAAGACGAGGCGCTCGAGTTCCGCGCGGAAACGGCCTTGGGGGTGCTTCGCCTGCGTGCTCGACGGTGCCGCCCCGCGGCTCATCGATGCGTCCAGCCACCGGCCGCGCGGATGCCGATCATCACGCATGCCCTCTGAGCTTCGCGATATTGCCGGCATAGGCGGCCGGGCCGCCGCCGAACGTCGCCGTACCCGCGACCAGGACATCGGCCCCGGCTTCGAGCGCAAGGCGCGCGGTCTCGAAATTGATGCCGCCGTCGACCTCGAGATCGATCGGCTTGCCGAGCTTATCGATGCGGGTGCGAAGGGTCTTGATCTTGTCGAGCTGAGAGGGGATGAAGGCTTGCCCGCCGAAGCCGGGATTGACGCTCATCACCAGCACGAGGTCGATCTCGCCAAGCACATAATCGACCGCGTTCGCCGGCGTTGCAGGATTGAGCGAAACGCCGGCGCGCTTGCCCAGGGACTTGATGAGCTGAATAGTGCGATGAAGATGCGGACCCGACTCGGGATGCACCGTGATGATGTCGGCACCCGCATCGGCGAAGAGCGGGATATAGGGATCGGCCGGCGATATCATGAGATGCACGTCGAACGGCAACGGGCTGTGCGGGCGGAGTGCTTTCACCGCCGCAGGTCCGATCGTGATGTTCGGCACGAAATGTCCGTCCATGACGTCGATGTGGACATAGTCCGCACCCGCGGCACTGATGGCGCGCACTTCCTCGCCGAGCTTCGCGAAGTCGGCGGACAGAATCGAGGGAGCGATGCGCACCGCACGTTGCATATGACGCTTCCTATCAGCTTGGCTTGATGCCCGCAAGCCGCGGGCGAACTGGCTGGCGCGACCCGGTCAAAGCCGTTCGAGCCGGCACGCGTAGAATCCATCGAGCCCACCCTTGTCCGAAAGATGACCCGGATGGGTCCTGAGGTCGCCCTCATCGCCAATAAGCTCGGCGAGGCCGCCAACCTCCGCGGGCCCGATCGGCCGACGCCGGAAGGGGGCACCCCGGTCGAGGAATGCCCGGATACGCAGCAGCCCTTCTTCGGGCTGCAGCGAGCACGTCGAGAAGATGAGCAGTCCACCTGGTCTCACCATCTCGGCCGCCGCACTCAGCAGGCGGTCCTGCACCGCCAACATGCGGGCGACATCCTCGCGGGTCTTGAGGTGGACCACGTCGGGATGGCGCCGGATCGTTCCCGTCGAGGTGCAAGGGGCGTCGAGCAATACGGCATCGGATTGGAATTTCGGCCGCCATGCCTCGGCATTCGCTGCGACGAGATCGGCCCTCAGGCCGAGTCGCGCAAGGTTTTCCGCCACGCGCCTCAGCCGTGTGGCAGAGCGGTCGAGTGCGGTGACGATGCCGCCGGCAAGTGCGAGCTGTGCGGTCTTTCCGCCAGGGGCGGCGCAAAGATCAAGGACGTGCTTGCCGGCGACGTCGCCGAGAAGCCGGGCTGGAAGTGCCGCGGCCGCATCTTGCACCCACCACGCCCCCTCGGCGAACCCGGGCAAGGCGCGCACGTCGCCGGCGAGGGGCCGGCGCAGGGTTCCCGTCGGCAGCATCGTGGCGTCGAGCCGCTCGGCCCACGTCTCAGGTCCCTCCTTGACGGTCAGGTCGAGGGGTGGTTCGGCCAAATGCGCCTCGACAATCGCCCGGGCGGCCGTTTCGCCATAGGCCGCGCGCCAGCTCTTCCAGAGCCAATCCGGCGTGTTGGTACGTGCGGCATCCTGGCGCGCGATCAGAGCCTCGCCCTCGCTGGCAAGACGGCGCAGGACGGCACTCGCGAGCGCCTTGAAGCCACCTCGATCGACCGTCTCGGCGAGTGCCACCGTTTCACTCACCGCGGCATGCGCGGGAACACCGAGGAAAAGGAGCTGTGCGGCACCAAGCCGGAGAAGATGGCGCGTCGCACTCGCCTTTGGCGGCAGAGGGTGGCGCACGCAGTGCGCGATCAGCGCGTCGATCTGGCCGAGGCGGCGCAGCGCCGTCGCCACCATGAGATGGACGAAGGCGCGGTCGCGTGCTTCGAGTGCCGCGAGTGCCGGATGACTCTCAAGCAATTCGTCGAACGGGGTGTGCTGGTCGAGGACACGGACGAGTATGTCGAGTGCCGCGGCGCGCGCCGTCGGTGGCTCCATCTGCATGGCGGCTGATCTGGGCGCTCGTCGGCTCACGGATGCTCGCGTCGTTGAAATCGGGACGGCAGATTAGCGGGATCGACAAGCCGGCGGCAGTGAGAAATATAGGACTCACCGCTTCCGACGAGATCATGATCCGATCGGATCATGATCTCGATTTATTGATTTTGTCGCATTTTCTACGGCAACCCCTGCGCGACGATTTCGTCGTCGCACAGCTACCTTTCCGGAAAATGCTCTAGCCCCAAGGCCCGCTGACGCCGGCCAACTCGCGCAGGCGACGGATGCGGTTCTCCGTCGACGGGTGGCTCGCAAAGAGGCTGTCCATGCGCGACCCTGTGAGCGGGTTCACGATGAAGAGATGCGCCGTCGAAGGATGGGCGGCTGCGACCGGGTTCGGGACGCGTTGGGCGTAGGCGTCGATCTTTTCGAGTGCGGAGGCGAGCCAAAGGGGATGGCCCGAAATCTCCGCCCCGCCGCGGTCGGCCTCGTATTCGCGCGAACGGCTGATCGCGAGCTGCACAAGAGCTGCCGCGATCGGCGCCAGGATCGCGACCAGGATCACGCCGACGATTCCGAGCGGATTGTTGCGGCTGTCGCTGCGTCCGCCGAAGGCTCCGAAGAACAAGGCCAGGTTCGCGAGCATGCCGATGGCACCCGCGATCGTCGCCGTGATTGTCATGGTCAGCGTGTCGCGGTGCTTGATGTGCCCGAGCTCGTGGCCGAGCACGCCGGCGAGCTCCTCCTGATCGACGGCCTTGAGAAGGCCGGTCGTCACGCATACCGCCGCGTGCTCCGGATTGCGTCCTGTTGCAAACGCGTTCGGCTGTTCCTGCTCGACGATATAGATGCGCGGCATCGGAATTCCTGCGCGGTCGGCGAGCTGCTCGACGATCCCGTAAAGCCCCGGTGCTGCCGCACGGTCGACCTCGCGCGCGCCATAGAGACCGAGCACCATCTTGTCCGAATTCCAGTAGGCGAACAGGTTGGTGGCCGCCGCGACTAGCAAGGCGATAACCATGCCGCTCTGACCGCCGCCGACGTAGCCGACGACCATGAAAAGTGCCGTGAGTGCCGCGAGAAGCAGGCCGGTGCGAAAGATGTTCATGACAAGCCGCAAAATGCGTGAACAGCGTCAGGGGTCAAATGGGGACGAGCTGGGCCTTCGTTCAAGGCTTGGCCGTCGTTCAAGGCTTGGCAGTTGCCGCTTGGCGACCTAAGTTTAGCGTTGTGGGCAAATTTGGCATGAGCAAATCCGGTGAAAACCCTGCGGCTGACGATACCGCCGCCTTATCCGCTCCGCCGGATGCAGCGGTCGAAACGGACGCCCCTGCTCTTGCCAAGCAACCGGCTCCCGCCAATAAAAAGAAAGCCGTGCCGGAAATCGGCGGGCCGAGCGGCCTTGAGCCGACCCGTTACGGGGATTGGGAGCGCAAGGGCCGTTGCATCGATTTCTAGGGTCCGATTCGATCGGATTGATTTGGATCAGTCCCAAGATTTATTGATTTCGTCGCATTTTCTGCGGCAAACCCTGCGCGACGATTTCGTCGTCGCACAGCCACTTTGCCGGAAAATACTTCAGCCGATGGGGGGTGATCGATGAGCTGGCAGCCGGCGAGTGACGCCCAATGTAAGGAGGGTGCCGTGGCAGCACCGATCGAAACGACCATCACGCCCAAACCGCGGGATATCGGCGGATTCGAGGTCAGACGCGCCCTGCCCGCGATCGCACGGCGCACGGTCGGCCCCTTCGTGTTCTGGGACCATATGGGTCCGGCGTCTTTCCCGGCGGGCATGGGTCTCGACGTTCGGCCGCATCCTCACATCGGCCTGGCGACCGTCACCTACCTTTTCGAGGGCGAGATCGTTCATCGCGACAGCCTCGGGACGGTGCAGGCGATCAGGCCCGGCGAGGTGAATTGGATGACGGCTGGCCGCGGCATCGTGCATTCGGAGCGCACGGGGTCCGAGCTGCGCAGCAAGGGCTCGCGAGTCGCCGGCATCCAATCCTGGGTGGCATTGCCGGAGAAGGACGAGGAGACGGCACCCTCGTTCGTCCATCATGGCGCTGACGCGTTGCCGCTGTTCGCAGGGGAGGGCAAGCGCGTTCGCCTGATTGCTGGCTCCCTTTTCGGCCGGACCTCTCCCGTGCGGACCTTTTCCGAGATGCTTTACGCGGATGTGGCACTCGAAAGTGGTGCGACGTTTTCGGTTCCGACCGAGCATGAGGAACGCGCCCTTTATGTGGCACAGGGGGCTGTCGAAATCCTCAATCGTTCGTGCGAGGAAGGGAACATGCTGGTCTTGAGGCCCGGTGCCGAAGTCACGCTCTCGTCGCCTTCACCGGCGCGCGTAATGTTGCTCGGCGGTGCCACGCTCGGGGCACCCCGCCATGTGTGGTGGAACTTCGTCTCGAGCTCGCGCGAGCGCATCGAGCAAGCGAAGACGGACTGGAAGTCCGGCCGCTTCGCAATGGTGCCGGGCGATCCGGAGTTCATCCCGCTTCCGGAATAGTTGGCACCGCTTATTTGTTCATGCGATTGTCCACGAGATCGTCCACGACGGCCGGGTCGGCGAGCGTGCTGGTGTCGCCGAGCGTGTCGTATTCGTTGGCGGCGATCTTTCGCAATATGCGACGCATGATCTTGCCGGAGCGGGTCTTCGGCAGACCCGGCGCCCATTGTATGAGGTCGGGGGATGCGATCGGGCCGATCTCCTTGCGCACCCACCGGACAAGTTCCTTCCTGAGCGCCTCGGTCGGCTCCGCACCCGTCTTCAGGGTGACGTAGGCGTAAATCCCCTGGCCCTTGAGATCGTGGGGATAGCCGACCACCGCCGCTTCGGCGACGAGCACGTGCGCCACCAGAGCACTTTCGACCTCGGCCGTGCCTAGACGATGTCCCGAGACGTTGATCACGTCGTCGACGCGTCCGGTGATCCAGTAATAGCCGTCCTCGTCGCGCCGGCAGCCGTCGCCCGTGAAATACATGCCCTTGTAAGCCGAGAAGTAAGTCTGCACGAACCGGTCATGGTCGCGAAAGACGGTGCGCATCTGGCCTGGCCAGGAATCGGCGATGCAGAGATTCCCTTCACCGGGACCTTCGAGCACTTTGCCGTTGGCATCGACCACGACGGGCTTGACGCCGAAGAATGGAATCGTCGCCGATCCCGGCTTCAATGCCGTCGCACCCGGCAACGGCGTGATCAGGATACCGCCCGTCTCGGTCTGCCACCAGGTGTCCACGATCGGGCAGCGATGCTCGCCGACGACCCTGTGATACCAGAGCCAGGCTTCCGGATTGATCGGCTCGCCCACGGAGCCGAGCAGGCGCAAGGACTTGCGCGACGTCTTCGCGACCGGTTCTTCGCCCTCGCGCATGAGTGCGCGGATCGCCGTCGGTGCGGTATAGATGATGTTCACCTTGTGCTTGTCGCACACTTGCCAGAAGCGCGAGGCGTCGGGGTAGTTGGGCACGCCCTCGAACATCACCGAAGTGGCGCCATTCGCGAGCGGGCCATAGACGATATAGCTGTGTCCCGTGACCCAGCCGACATCCGCCGTGCACCAGTAAATGTCGCCGTCGTGGTAATCGAAGACGTACTGGTGGGTCATCGCGGTGAAGACGAGATAGCCGGCCGTGGTATGCAGAACACCCTTGGGTTTGCCGGTCGAGCCGGAGGTGTAGAGGATGAACAGCGGATCCTCCGCGTCCTGCGCCACGGGTTCGCACTCGGCGGGCGCCTTCGCCACGACTTCGTGCCACCAGAGATCGCGCCCTGGCTTCCATCGGACGGTGCCGCCGGTGCGCTTCAAGACGATCACGTTCTTGATCGTCGGGCAGGTCTCGAGCGCTTTGTCGGCGTTTACCTTGAGCGGCACCTTGCGACCGCCGCGCAGGCCCTCGTCCGCCGTGATGAGAAGGTTCGAGTCGCAGTCTTGGATGCGTCCCGAGAGGCTGTCCGGCGAAAAGCCGCCGAACACGACCGAGTGGACAGCGCCGATACGCGCGCAAGCGAGCATGGCGACCGCTGCTTCGGGAACCATCGGCATGTAGATGGTGACGCGATCCCCCTTCTTGACGCCAAGCCCGAGCATCGCATTGGCGAGCTTGCAGGTCTGCGCGTGAAGGTCCTTGTAAGTGATATGCTTGCTTTCCTTGGGATCGTCCCCTTCCCACAGGATCGCAGTCTGGTCGCCGCGCGACTTCAAGTGGCGGTCGAGGCAGTTGTAAGACGCGTTCAGCTTCCCGTCATAGTACCAGCGAATATGCACGTTGCCCGTAAAGGAGCAGTCCTTGACCTTGCTATAAGGCTTGAACCAGTCGAGGCGCCTGCCCTGCTCGCCCCAGAAGCCTTCGGGATCGTCGATCGAGCGCTTGTACATCGCATGGTATTTGGCCTCGTTGCACCAGGCCTTGTCAGGCCAGCCATGCGGGACGGGGAATACCTGATTGTCCATAGCGTTCCCTCGAATGTTGCGGCGTTTCGGCAACCGCCCTCGATTGCCCTGCGGGCGTGCCGCTCTCGGACGCGGCAGCGATCAGGAATTATCGGGGAAAGGTATTTGGCAGACAAGCGCCGTCGCAGCTTCGGGCAAGATCAAATCCTTGCGGCGACAGCGACGCTGCCTCCCAAAATCACCATGCCGTTCGCGATCCTGACCGGCACGGCCTCGAGGCGGGCACCTTGGCAGGGGCCAGCGAAGCAATAGCCGTCATAGACGCGAAACCGTGCGCCATGGGTCGCGCAAAGAATATGGCGCTTGTCGAAGGTCATGAAGCGATCCGGAATCAGATCGAGCGGCGTTCCGACATGGGGGCAACTGTTGACGTAGCCGTGGACCCGCGCGCCCTGGCGGAAGACCGCGATGAGCGTGCGCTCGGACCCTCGGCCGAGGGTGAATCCGCGGCCCCCGCCCTCGGGAATCTCGTCGAGCCGACAGAGAACCATGGGAGAAACGCGATCGCTCATGGTGCTACGGCTTCACGCGCGCCATCTGGCATAGGATACGCCACTCGTCATTTCCGATGGGCACAACCGAGAGGCGCGATTGGCGGACGAGGGCGAGGTTGCCGAGCCGCGGCTCGGCCTTGATTTCGGCAAGCGTGACGGGATTTTCGACCGGCATCACCGGTTTCACGTCGACCATGCCGAAGCGGCCCGTGGGGTCGGTCGGGTCGGGATGATAAAGTTCGCACACTTCGACGATGCCGACGATGCGCTTCTCGTCGACCGAGTGATAGAAAAAGCCACGTTCGCCGATCTTCATGGCCTTCATGTTGTTGGCGGCCTGATAATTGCGCACACCGCTCCACGGTTCGCCCTTTGCGCCGCGTTTCTTCTGGTCCTCCCACGACCAGGCCTCGGGTTCGGTCTTGAATAACCAGT
>DATDHA010000145.1:0-6580 GCA_036521815.1 Alphaproteobacteria bacterium
TGCAGGTGAAGGGATCGAGCGCGACCGGGAAGGGATGGTCGTTCGGAATGCAATCGCAGTCTTTGTCGTTGAGCGTCTGGAAAGTCGGCTGCTTGGCAGTCGTGCGATAGGGCACTGGAAGTGCTGCGACGTGGCACTTGACCGCCTTCCGGATCTTCTTGAGGAGCGGGAGCATGGTGCGCGGTCCGCGGCTGCAGTTGAGCCCGACCACGTCGGCCCCGCCTGCCTCCAGGCGCTTGCACGCATCGACGGGGTCCCAGCCCTCGCGGGTGAGCCCGCTATTGTGGATCGCAAGGGTGATCACCGCGGGCAGCTTGACAGCCTTGATCGCCTCGAGGCCGATGAGCGCTTCGCCGCCGTGGGAATAAGTCTCTCCGATGATGAAATCCACGCCGGCATCGGCAGCCCAGGCGATCTGCTCGTCGAACATCTTGCGGATGGCTTTGTGGGAGGCCTTGTCGTCCGGGATATAGGTCGTTGTGTTGCAGATATTGCCGGCAACGAGGGTGCCGGTATCCCTGGTGACCTTCTTCGCAATCTTGAGGGCGGTGCGGTTCATCGGCTCGAGGTCTTTCTCCCGGCCGATCAGCCGAAGCTTTGCCCGATGCCCATAATAAGTGAAGGCTTCGACCACGTCCGAGCCGGCATGCACGAATTCACGATGAAGCTGCTCGACAAGCCCCGGATGCTCAAGCACCACCTCGGGCACGAAGGCGCCGGCCTGGAGATATCCGCGCCGTTCGAACTCGAAGAGATAGCCCTCGGCACAGATCACGGGTCCCTTGGCCAAGCGCCCGAGCAGCCCCAGTCGCGGCGCGGATTTCGGCTTCGTCCTCTGCGCTGGACTCATCGAACACCTCCCGTGCTTATTGTCGCCTACGATATTAGACAATACTAACATTGATGGCGCTGCAAACCGAAGCGCTCAAGCCCGTGCGTGCATTCGACCACTTAGCGCCCTGGCTCCACCACGACGCGGATCGCGTCGCCCTGGCGGATACGCTCGAAGCCCTCATTGATGGCGGCGAGCGGCAGACGTGCGCTTATCAGCTCATCGAGCTTGATCCGCCCCTGCCGATAGAGGCGCAGGATGTTCGGGAAATCGATGAGAGGCCGCGCACCGCCATAGAAAGTCCCGGTGACGATTTTCTCTTCGCGCGGAAGGCGCGCGGCGGGCAACTCAAGCTTGGCGCCGTCGGGGGCGATGCCGATATAGACGACCGTACCCCCGCGCGCTGCGATCTCGTAAGCAGAAGCCATCGTGGTGGGATGGCCGACCGCCTCGAACACGAAGTCGGCCAGCTCGCCTTGCAGCAATTCCTTGACCTGTGCTGCGATGGGCCCCGCGTTCGGGTCGATGAAGTCGGTGAGACCAAAGTGCTTCGCGGCCGTCGCCTTGGTCGGATTGACGTCGATGCCGACGATGCGCCCGGCACCGCAGAGCAAGGCCCCCTGCACGACGTTGAGCCCGACCCCGCCCAATCCCAGCACGGCGACGGTTGCACCCGCACGCACCTTGGCCGTGTTGACCGCGGCACCGATCCCGGTCATGACCGCGCATCCGACCAGGGACGCGGGTGCAAAGGGCACCCCCCGGTCGATGGGAATGCAGCTCGCCTCCGGCACCACGGCGGCCTCGGCAAAGGTCGAGAGGAATGAATAGTGGAAAAGCGACTCGCCCGCCCGGTCCTTGAGCCGCGTCGAGCCGTCGAGGAGGGTTCCTTCGAGCACGCGCGGTGCGCACACCGTGCACAGGTTCGGCCGGCCCGAAACGCAGTAGCGGCACACGCCGCATTCGGGCGTCCAGGAGAGGGCCACGTGATCGCCTGGTTTCACCCGGCTCACCTCGGGACCGATCGCCTCGACAATGCCGGCCCCTTCATGGCCGAGCACGACCGGCATCGGCACGGTCGTGTCGCCCTCGATCGCATGGAGATCGCTATGGCAAAGCCCTGTCGCCATGATGCGCACCCGCACCTCGTGAGCGCGTGGGTCGGCGAGCAGAAGCGTCTCGAGAGTGAGCGGCGCCGCCGGTACTCTGAGCACGGCAGCCCTGACGTCCACCACACCACCTCCGTCCCAATCCGAGCTTCCCGCTTGACGGGCTCGGCAATCCCGTCCGGATCATAGCACGCGACCAGTGTCCCACTGGTGTGGCGAATCCGAAATTCGCCATACCTTGGGTGCGGGACCGTGAGCGAATTTCGGATTCAAAGCCACACCAGAATTTGTTGAATCTAGTATGGTTCTCGGATTTGAAGTTCCTAAACGTGGCTGCCGCCAAAATCCTAGGAACTTCTAATCCACCACACTAGTTCGCCGTCGCCCGGACGGGACCGACGCAAGCCCGACAAGTGCCAGAGATTCCCGTTCGATTGACCCGCTCGCTTCGGCCGTGCCAATGTCGCCGCAACGGAAGGAAATGGTGGTGCGATGGATTTTTCCTATTCTCCGAAAGTCGAGCGGTTGCGCAACCAGCTCGTCGAGTTCATGGACCGGGTCGTCTATCCGAACGAGCGCCACTTCCACGACGAGGTGGCGGCGAGCGAGGACCGCTGGAGGACGCCGCCGATCATGGCGGAGATGAAGGTAAAGGCGCGCGCGGCAGGCCTCTGGAACCTTTTCCTGCCCGAGCCTGAATTCGGCGCCGGTCTCAGCAACCTCGAATACGCCCCGCTCTGCGAAATCATGGGCCGCTCGCCGATCGCACCGGAAGTATTCAACTGCTCCGCACCCGACACGGGCAACATGGAGGTGCTGGCCCGCTATGGCGACAAGGCGCAGCAGGAGCGCTGGCTCCGCCCCTTGCTCGACGGCAAGATCCGCTCGGCATTCGCAATGACCGAGCCGCATGTCGCGTCCTCCGACGCCACCAACATTTCAGCGCGCATCGAGCGCAGAGGCGAGGAGTACCTGATCAACGGGCACAAATGGTGGTGCTCGGGGGCCGGCTACAAGGACTGTCAAATCTTCATTTTCATGGGGAAGACGGACCCGACTGCAGCGCGCCACAAGCAGCAATCCATGATCCTGGTGCCGCGCGAGACGCCCGGTGTGAGGATCGTCCGCCCGCTTTCGGTCTACGGCTACGACCACGCCCCCCACGGCCACTGGGAGGTGAAATTCGAGAACGTCCGCGTGCCCGTCTCGAACATGCTGTTGGGCGAGGGCCGCGGATTCGAGATTGCGCAGGGACGGCTGGGGCCGGGTCGCATCCATCATTGCATGCGCCTCATCGGTGTGGCCGAGCGTTCCCTCGAGGCTATGTGCGCCCGTGCGCGCTCGCGCACGACCTTCGGCAAGACGATTTCCGAACATGGCGTGGTGGCCGACATGGTCGCGCGTTCGAGGATCGAGATCGAGCAGGCGCGCCTTCTCGTCCTCAAGGCCGCATACATGATGGACACGGTCGGGAACAAGGTGGCACGCGCCGAGATCGCGATGATCAAGGTCATCGCACCGAACATGGCGCTCAACGTCATCGATCGCGCCGTTCAAATCCACGGCGGCGGCGGCGTGAGTGAAGACTTCGGCCTCGCGGATGCTTGGGCCCATGCCCGCACGCTCCGCCTCGCCGATGGGCCGGACGAGGTCCACCTGGCGCAAATCGGCCGGCTCGAACTGCGGAAGAACTCGTCCCAAACATAATGGGTGCCGCCCGCGCCGGCTGCCGGCCGCGGCATGGGTGAAACCCAAGCTCGCCCGCGTTGACGCCTTCGCGCCACCATGCAACAGTTGTCGGATCGCGCGCTGGCACACGCGACCGTGTGCTGAAATCCAGGCAAAAACATGCGCGGAGGGAGGCTTTTCCGGTGACCTGCCGCCTCGACAAAGGTCGGCGGTTGCAATGACCACCGTCGCCATGCCCCGGGACAGCCCGTCCGGTATCGCGGCAATGGCGAACCCGCTTCTTGCGGTTGAGAATATCACCGTGCGCTTTGGCGGCATCGTCGCACTCGACGGCGTGTCCTTTACCGTGGACGACGGCCAGATCGTCGGCCTGATCGGCCCGAACGGCGCGGGCAAGACGACACTTTTCAACGTGCTTTCGCGCCTCTATCGGCCGGTGCGGGGCGACGTCCGCTTCAACGGCCGCTCGCTGCTCGATCTGGCACCTCACGAGATCGCCGCGGCGGGAATCGGCCGCTCCTTCCAGAACCTCGCCCTCTTCAAATCCATGACGGTGCTCGACAACGTCATCGTGGGCGCGCACTCGACGGCGGAGAGCAGCTTTTTCGGGAACGCCCTGCGGCTGCCGAGCGTGCGTGCGGAGGAGCGTGAATTGCGTGCCCTCGCACTCGACATGCTCGCCCGCCTGGGACTTGCGGACGTGGCGGAGCGGCCGATCGCCGACTTGCCGTTCGGCACGCAAAAGCGCGCCGAGATCGCCCGCGCGCTCGCAAGCTCGCCAAAGCTCCTCCTCCTCGACGAGCCGGCGGGTGGGCTCAATCACGAAGAAGTCAGCACCTTGGGTCAGTTGGTGCTCGGCATCCGCGACACGCTCGGCATCACGATTTTGCTCGTCGAGCATCACATGAGTTTCGTGATGGGGACGTCCGACAAGGTGGTGGCATTCGATTTCGGCCGCGTCATTGCCGAAGGATCGCCCCAAGAGGTGCAGGCGAACGACACCGTGATCAAAGCCTATCTCGGGCAGGTGCGGTGATGGCCCCGCTTCTCGAGGTGAGGGACCTCAAGGCGTATTACGGCCCGACCGAGGCGTTGCACGGCATCGATTTCGGCGTCGACGAGGGCGGCATCACGGCACTTCTCGGCGCCAACGGTGCCGGCAAGACCACGGTCCTGCGCGCCGTCTGCGGAATGATCGCGCGTTCGGGGGAAATCCGCTTCGCGGGCAAACGGATCGACGGGGCGGCGACCGAGAACATCGTGCGCATGGGTGTGGCCCACGCGCCCGAGGGACGCGGCACCTTCGTGAATCTCTCGGTCGAGGAGAATTTGCGCATCGGCGCCTATGTGCGTCGGGAGCGTAAGCCGGTCGCAGCGGACATTGGGCGCATGTACCAGTATTTCCCGCGTCTCGCCGAGCGGCGGCGCCAGCAGGCCGGCACACTTTCGGGTGGCGAGCAGCAGATGCTCGCGATCGCCCGCGCGCTCATGCTGCGCCCACGCCTCCTCGTCCTCGACGAACCGTCCTTCGGCCTCGGCCCGCTCGTGGTCGCGCACATCTTCGAGATCATGGGCACGGTGCGTCGGGAGGAGCGTGTGAGCATCCTGCTCGTCGAGCAGAATGCATCCCTGGCACTCGAACTCGCCGATCACGCCTATCTCCTCGAAACGGGAAAGATCGTCATGGCGGGGACGTCGCGCGAGTTCCAGCTCGACGAGCAGGTTCGCCGCTCGTATCTCGGCTATTAGGGGGCATGCCGTGGACCAGCTTCTCCAGCAAACCCTCTCCGGTGTGGCGACGGGTGCGATCTATGCGAGCCTCGCGCTCGCACTCGTGATGATCTACCGGGCGACGGAATCGGTGAATTTCGCGCAAGGCGAAATGGCGATGTTCTCGACCTACATCGCTTGGACGTTCATGCAGGCGGGCATGCCTTACTGGGCGGCTTTCCTCCTGACCGTCGCGGCCTCCTTCATCGGCGGGGTCTTGATCGAGCGCATCGTCATCCGCCCGGTCGAAACGGCGCCGATCCTCACCCATGTAATCGTGTTCATCGGCCTGCTCGTCATCCTCAATTCGCTCGCGGGCTGGATCTTCACCTATATGGAAAAGGAATTTCCGAGCCCGTTCCCGGATAAGCCGCTTTTTCACGGCATGATCACGAGCCACGATCTCGGCGTGATCGGCGTGACACTCTGCATGCTGGTCCTGCTCTTCCTGTTCTTCCGCTTCACCCCGCTTGGCCTCGCCATGCGCGCGGCAGCGCAGAGCCCCGCATCGGCAAGGCTCGCCGGTATCCGGGTCGGTTGGATGCTCGCGATCGGCTGGGGCCTTGCAGCGGCAGTGGGTGCTGTTGCCGGCATCATGGTCGCACCCGTGATCTTCCTCGATCCCAACATGATGAGCGGCGTGCTGCTCTACGCCTTCGCTGGAGCGCTTCTTGGCGGCATATCGAGCCCCGGCGGGGCGGTGCTCGGCGGGCTTATCGTCGGGGTGCTCGAGAACCTGGTCGGCACTTATCTGATCACGAGCGATCTCAGGCTTTCGGTAGCACTTCTACTTATCGTCATCACGCTTGTCGTGAAGCCGAGCGGGCTCTTCGGCACCACGCTTGTGAGACGGGTTTAGCGCATGGCCGGCCGATCGGTGACCATCCCATCAGCGCTTCCCGGAGGCGAGGCCGGCGTGCAATCGCTCTCGCGTCAAGCTCGTCTCGGTATCGCACTCGCATTCGCGGTCGCGGCCGGCGTGCCGTGGGTGGTGAGCAACTACAGCACGTTCCAGCTTACACAGGCGGCGATCTATGCGATCGCACTTCTCGGCCTCAATTTGCTCACCGGCTATAACGGGCAGATTTCCTTGGGCCACGGCGCCTTTTTCGCGATCGGCGGCTACACGAGCGCGATTATGATGCATCGCTGGGGCGTGCCGTTCTATCTGACCATCGCA
>DATDHA010000146.1:0-2340 GCA_036521815.1 Alphaproteobacteria bacterium
CACGCTCTCGGACGGTGAGCGTGCGGTTGTACGCCTCTCGGCGATCCAGGGCGATCTCCTCGATGCGCGGCGCGGCCGCCTCGGCGCCATCATGGGGCGCGAGTTCGCTGACAACGCCTTCAAGATCGATGCGCTGCGCGAAGGTGTGCGGCTTTCCGGCCATGCGGCGGTGCCGACCCTCAACCGCGCCACGGCCCAGCACCAATATCTTTTCGTGAACGGCCGCCCGGTGCGCGACAAGCTGCTCGCAGGTGCGGTGCGAGGTGCGTACCAGGATTTCCTCGCGCGCGACCGCCATCCGATGCTCGCCCTCTTTCTCGAGCTCGAGCCCGCGCTGGTCGACGTCAACGTGCACCCGGCGAAAGCCGAGGTGCGGTTTCGCGATGCGGGGCTCGTGCGCGGACTGATCGTGAGTGCCCTCAAGCATGCGCTCGCCGAGGCGGGCCATCGCGCTTCGACCACGGTCGCGAGCGCTGCCCTCGGCGCGTTCCGCCCGATGACGCATATAGCACCACACTCGGGCCGGCCGACGACGGGGTTTGGCCAACCGGGCTATGTTCAACCGGGCTATGGCCCTCAAGCGGCGGCGCTGCCGCGCAATTTCCCACGCGGCCTTGCCGAGGCGGCGGCGCAATATTTAGCGCCAGCACACGAGCGCATGGATCATCTGCCGAGCATTGCGGCCGCCCCCGCCGGGAAAGTGGCGGAAGTCGGCGAAGGCGCGGGCGAGGAGAGGGTCGCGTATCCCCTCGGGGCACCTCGCGCGCAGCTCCACGAGACCTACATCGTGGCGCAGACGGCGGACGGCATCGTCATCGTCGATCAGCATGCAGCGCACGAGCGGCTTGTTTACGAGCGGATGAAGCGCGCGCTCGACACGGCGGGCGTTGCGCGCCAGGCGCTCCTGATCCCGGATGTCGTCGAGCTCGATCCCGGTGCCGCCGAGCGTCTCGCCGCGCGCGCGGGTGAGCTTGCCGAACTCGGCCTCGTCCTCGAACCGTTTGGCGAGGGTGCCGTTGTCGTGCGCGAGGTTCCCGCCCTCCTTGGCGCCTGCGACGTGCAGGGTCTCGTGCGCGATCTCGCGGACGAGCTGTCGGAACTCGGCCAGGCGCTTTCGCTCAAGGAGAAGCTTGGCGATGTGTGCGGCACGATGGCGTGCCACGGCAGCGTGCGGGCCGGCCGGCGCCTATCGCTCGCCGAGATGGATGCACTCCTGCGCGAGATGGAAGTCACACCGCACGCCGGGCAGTGCAATCATGGCCGCCCGACCTATGTCGAGCTCAAGCTTGCCGACATCGAGAAGCTGTTCGGTCGGCGATAGCGCATTCGACATCCGCCCGACATTCACGGCGCCCGACATTCATGCGGCCGAGATTCATGGCGAAGCGTCCACTTGCTTCGCCGCGCGCCGCAAGAAGAGGACCTTGGTTCCTCCATAGCTTCGCTCGTCCTCGCTGATGAAGCCGTCTGGCGTCTCGAACGGCTCCCGGCCGTCGAGTTCGACGACGGCAATGGCGTCTTCGGCAAACCAGCCCGCCGATGCGAGGGCGGCGAGTGCCGGTGCGGCTGCTCCGGTACGATAGGGCGGGTCGAGGAAGACGAGATCGCGCGGCGCCGGATTGCCGCGCACCTTCTCCGGCAGCGGCGGCCTCAACGCGTCCGCTTGCACGAGTGTTGAACGGGCTTCCTCGCGAAGGCTCACGACGTTGCGCCGGATACACTCGAGCGCACTCAGGTCCTGGTCGAGAAATACGACATGGGCCGCTCCGCGGGAGACGGCTTCGAGGCCGAGCGCGCCGCTGCCCGCGAAGGCATCGAGCACCCGTGCATCGGCGAGCGGTGAGACGCCGTCTGCGTCCATGAATTTGCCGTGAGCAAGGATATTGAAAAGATTTTCGCGCACCCGATCCGACGTTGGGCGCACCGATTCGTCCTCGGGTGCTGCGATCGACCTGCCGCGGTGCCTACCCGCGACGATGCGCATGGCCTTCCGCCTTGATGCGAAGCGTCTTGTAGATCGGCCCGAGCTGATCGCGCAGATGCCGGCGCGGCACCTCCGCGACCCCGCCGCGCTCGAGTTCGCCCAGCTCGAACGGGCCATAGGCCGTGCGGATGAGCCGGTTCACCGCAAGCCCGAGATGCTCGAGCGCCTTGCGCACTTCGCGGTTCTTGCCTTCCCGCAAGACGACCGTGAGCCAGACGTTCGCACCTTGGACCTTGTCGAGGCTCGCCTCGATGGGGCCGTATTCGATACCGTCGATCGTGACACCGCACGCCAACGATTGGAGCGATTTCTCATCGACGGCGCCGAAAGCACGCACAGGGTAGCGCCGACGCCAG
>DATDHA010000147.1:0-5863 GCA_036521815.1 Alphaproteobacteria bacterium
GGCAGGTCGTTATAGGCAAAGACGAGTGGGCGCTCGATCGCACCTGTCGCCAGCACCACGCGCTTGGCGCGCACGCGCCAGAAGCGCTGGCGGAGTGCGCCACCTTTCAAGGCGGCATGATCGCCGACCCGCTCGGCAATCCCGAGGAAATTGTGGTCGTAATAGCCGAACACCGTCGCGCGCGGCAGAAGCCGCACCTCGGATGCCGTGGCGAGCTCGCGCACCGTCGCACCAACCCAATCGAGTGCTGGTGCGCCGTCGATTGTCTCGCGAGCGCCAAGCAACGATCCGCCAAACTCATTTTGCTCGTCGGCGAGGATGACGCGCGCGCCACTCCGTGCTGCGGCGAGTGCCGCCATGAGGCCCGCCGAGCCGCCGCCCACGACGAGCACGTCGCAATGGGCATTCACGCGCTCGTACCGGTCGGGGTCGGCCTCGGTTGGCGCCTTGCCCATCCCCGCCATCTTGCGAATGACGCTTTCGTAAGTCATCCACAGTGAGCGCGGCCACATGAAGGTCTTGTAGTAGAAGCCCGCGGGGAACAGCGGCGAGAGCAGGTTGTTGACGCTGCCGAAATCGATCTCGAGGCTCGGCCAGCGATTCTGACTTTCGGCGACGAGGTCGTCATAGAGCTCGATCTGGGTAGCACGGACGTTCGGCTCGCTCCGGCCGCCGGCACCGAGCTGGACAAGCGCGTTCGGCTCCTCGGAGCCGGCCGAGAAGATTCCGCGCGGGCGATGGTACTTGAAGCTTCGGCCGATGAGGCTAACCCCGTTCGCCATGAGTGCCGAAGCGAGCGTGTCGCCGGCATAGCCCTGGAATGCCCGACCGTCGAAGCGAAAGTTGAGCGGCTTCGAGCGGTCGATCCGCCCGCCTTGGGCGAGGCGCTGAGCCTGCCCGCTCATTTCGCGACCTCGGGCGGTGGTTCGTCCATTTTGTAGACCGCGACGATCTCGTGGCTCACGGTGTCGCGCGCGACGTTGAACCAGCGGCGGCATCCGAAGCGATGCAGCCAGCGCTCCCGGTGCAGGCCTTTTGGATTTGCGCGCATATAGAGATAGTCGGCCCATTGCGCATCGCTCGTCGCCTCCGGCTTGGCGGGCCGCGCGATGTGGGCTTCCCCGCCGCAAGCGAACTCGGTCTCTTCACGCGGGCCGCACCAGGGACAAGGGATAAGATGCATGCCGTGAGTTCCCTAATGTGCGACGCCGGCCGAGCCATGCTCGTCGAGCAAACGGCCGGTCTCGAAGCGATTGAGCGAGAAGGGTGCCGCGAGCGGATGGGGTTCGTCGCGCGCAATGGTGTGCGCAAAAGCAAAGCCCGAGCCGGGAATCGACTTGAATCCTCCGGTCCCCCAGCCGCAATTGAAAAACAGCCCCGCGATCGGCGACTTGCCGATGATCGGGCTTGCATCCGGGCAGATATCGACGATGCCGCCCCACTGACGCATCATCCGCAGCCGGCTCACGATCGGGAAAAGCTCCGTGAGGGCGGCGAGCTGCGCCTCGATAATGTGGAAGCTGCCGCGCTGGGCATAGGAGTTGTATCCGTCGATGCCAGCACCGAGCACCAGCTCGCCCTTGTCCGATTGGCTCACATAGACGTGGACGGCACCCGACATGATGACCGTGTGGAGCACGGGCTTGATCGGCTCGGACACGAGCGCTTGAAGCGGATGGCTCTGAATCGGGAGCCGCAGGTCCGCCATCGCCGCGATGACGCTCGCGTGCCCGGCGACGACGACCCCGACCTTCTTGGCCGCAATGTAGCCTTTTCCCGTCTCGACGCCGTCGATCCGGCCCCCGACAATCCGAAGGCCGGTGACCTCGCAATTCTGAATGATATCGACGCCGCGCGCATCCGCCGCGCGCGCGAGGCCCCAGGCGACCGCGTCATGCCGCGCGGTTCCAGCGCGGCGCTGGAACGAGGCGCCGAACACGGGGTAGCGCGAATTGGGCAAGGTATTGAGGATCGGACAGAGCGCTTTGAGCTGCTCGGCGCTGAGCAATTCGCCGTCGATGCCGTTGAGGCGCATCGCATTGACAAGGCGTTGCTGGGCGCGGAATTCGTGGGGGTTGTGCGCGAGCATCGCGAGCCCACGCTGGCTCAACATGACGTTGAAATTGATATCCTGGCTCAAACCCTCGTAGAGCTGGAGCGATTTCTCGTAGATCGCCGCCGAATCGTCATTGAGATAGTTGGAGCGCACGATCGTCGTGTTGCGCCCGGTATTGCCGCCGCCGAGCCATCCTTTTTCGAGCACCGCGACATTTCGGATGCCGTGCTCCTTGGCGAGATAGTAGGCGGTCGCCAAGCCGTGCCCGCCAGCACCGATGATGACCACGTCATAGGCGGGCTTCGGCTCCGGGCTGCGCCAGGCGCGCTCCCATTCGGTATGACCGACCAGCGCATTGCGCGCGAGACTGAAGATCGAATAACGCCGCACCCTTGACCCCCGGTCCTGTGCCATTTTGTGCGCTGGTGCGGCATTCTTGCATCGGGGGATGTCCGCGACAACAGCGAACTCGGCGCCGGACCCGCGATATGTTCCTCAATCGATTGGCGAATGGTCGAAAGGGCTTGACGCCGCCCTATCTCTCTTATTAGCAGTGTCGTATATTAGGACGCGCATTACGTGTGACCGGGCCGGCCGTCTTGGCTGGTCTTTCGCCGCGCGTCGATCCCCAGGAGATGGGATGCAAGGAAGAGCACGCAGCCGTAACGCATCGTTCGTGTCGAACCCCCGGAGCTCCGACGACACTCTGAAGCGCTCGATCGGCGTTCAATTCCGCCAGGCAATCGATGCCATCCCGGATGGTTTTGCGATTTACGACGCCGAAGGTCGGCTCCTCGCCTGCAATACGCGCTATCGCGAGATTTTCCCGATGGTCGCCAGTCTCATGAAACCGGGCGTTGCATTCGAAACGCTCGTGCGTGAGAACGTCAGGCAAGGGCAGATAGCCGGCGTCCGGCCGGATGACGAAGCCTATATTCGCGCGCGCGTCGCTGGACACCTTCATCCGAGCGGCCCGCTCGAGCTTCTCACGAGCGACGGCCGGTGGATCCGCGTCCATGAGCGGCGGATGGCGGATGGCGGCATCGTCTCGATCCGCACCGACATCACGGAACTCAAGCTGCGCGAGGCGGCCCTCATCGAGGCGCGCGGCCGCTTGGTCGATTCGATCGAGGCGATCTCGGAGGGTTTTGCGCTTTATGATGCCGAGGATCTCCTCGTCCTGTGCAATTCCAAGTACCGGGAGTTCTACGCCGAAAGCGCCGACCTCTTCGTCGTGGGCACGACGTTCGAGCACATCATCCGCGAGGGCGCTCGGCGGGGCCAATATGCCGCCGCGATCGGCCGGGTTGAGGAATTTGTGGCCGAGCGGCTCGCAGCACATCGGAATCCGCAGGGTGCGATCGAGCAGAAGCTCGGCAACGGACGCTGGCTGCGCATCGCCGAGCGCCATACCCGCGAAGGCGGCACGGTCGGCATCCGCACCGACATCACCGAACTCAAGCGGCGCGAGGCCGCTCTCGGCGAGAGCGAGGCGCAACTGCGTGCAATGAAGGAGCGTGCCGAGGCCGCGAATTCAGCGAAGTCGCGCTTCCTTGCTGCGATGAGCCACGAGATTCGCACGCCGATGAATGGCGTACTCGGTATTCTGGGCATCTTGCGCGACGAGGCGAGCACGCCCGATCAGCGCCGCTATGTCGAGATAGCCCAAGAATCCGGCCAAGCGCTTCTTGCGATCGTCAACGACATCCTCGATTTCTCGAAGCTCGAAGCCGGCAAGACCGCGCTCGAAATCACGGATTTCGATCTCTTCGATCTCGTCGATAGCGTGGTCGCGCTGTTGAAGCCGCGGGCGCGGGACAAATCGCTCGCCCTCGAGGTGCGGATCGGCAACGGCGTCGTCAAATGGCTCAAGGGCGACGCCGGGCGCATTCGCCAGATCCTCCTGAATTTGGCCGGCAACGCCGTGAAATTCACGAACGAAGGGTTCGTGACGATCAGCGTCGTTGAGCTGCCTCGACAAGGCGATCGGATTATCTTGCGCTTTCAAATCGCGGATACCGGCTGCGGAATTCCGGCCGAGCGCCGAATGGAGTTATTCCAGGAATTCTGCCAGCTCGACCCGAATTCCCAAAATCGCCAGGGCGGCACCGGACTCGGCCTAGCGATCTCGAAGCACCTCGTTGAATTGATGGGCGGCGCAATCGGCCTCGATAATGCCGAGGGGTCCGGCTGCGTCTTTTGGTTCGCCCTACCGCTCGAGGCCGGCTCGGCGATCGTAGCACCCGCACCGGTCTCGCCGCCGAAAGTCCGGCAACCCGAGAAGCGCGCCGACGGCTCGCGCGCGCGCATCCTCCTCGCGGAGGACAATCGGATCAATCAGCTCGTCGCGATCGAGATGCTCAGGCGCAGTGACTTCCATATCGACGCCGTGGCCAACGGTGCCGAGGCGATCGAGGCGGTCAGTTCCCTGCCCTACGATCTTGTGCTGATGGACGTGCAAATGCCCGAGATGGACGGTTGCGAGGCGTCGAGCGTCATTCGCAAACTGCCGGGGCCCAAAGGTCGCGTCCCGATTGTGGCCCTCACCGCTTACGCCATGCAGGGCGACCGGGATCGCTGTCTTGCGGCAGGCATGGACGATTTTCTCACGAAGCCGATCCGGCGCCACGATCTCCTCGCCATGATCGAACGCTGGCTCGGCGCGCAACGGGCCAAAAGCCGATAAAAATTCCGCCGGCGCAAATCGGTGCGCAATCCGCCTCAGCTAATCAAATCAGCCGCGGTTGGCCCGGCCGTTCCTCCGCTTCCTCGGGTATGATGCACGCCGCATCGTCGAAGCGAACGCTGTTGATCCGCGTTGAGATCGGATAGAGCAGCATTGCTTCGGCGGCGTAGGGCTTGAGCAATCCCTCGGCCGTCTGCCCCGGTGTGTCGGGATCGAGCCACGCCGCATGGTCGGCCGATCCGAGGATGACCGGCATCCGCTCGTGGATTGACTGCAATAGCGCGTTTGCCTCCGTCGTGACGATCGTGCAGCTCTCGACGGGCAAGCCGTCCGGATTTTTCTCCCACCGCTCCCAAAGGCCCGCGAACGCGAAGAGCGGCGAGCTTTCGCCCCGTGCTCCCTTGAGCTCGATCCGATAGGGGCGCTTGCCCTTCGGTCCCACCCGCCACTCGTAAAAGCCATCGGCCGGGACCAGGCAGCGCCGCGACTTGAACGCTTGGCGGAACGCCGGCTTACCGGCAATGCCCTCGGCGCGCGCATTGATCATCTTGGCGCCGATCGAAGCATCCTTCGCCCAGAACGGAATCAAGCCCCAGCGCACCTGCACCAGCTCGCGCTCCTGGATTTCGCCGTGGTGCGCAGCGTGCTTGCCGGAGACGAGCCGCACGATCGGCACCGCCTGGGTCGGCGCAATGTTGTAGCGCGGCGGAAGGTTCGGCAGGGGATTGACGAATCCAAAGAGCCGCCGCATCGCCTCCGAGGGCGTGGTGAGCGAGTAGCGCCCGCACATGTCTGAAATATTAGCTGAATTTCAGACCCGCTTCACGCGATAGGAAGCGAGACGGACGGGCCTGCGTTTTGCACCCCAGGCGCCGGGTGCTGCTTCGAACACGCCCGCGGAGGCTTCACCGCAATTCATGCAGCGGTCGTCAGGGGTCAGAGTCCAGCGGCCGAGCACGTACCAATCGCGCTCAATCAGTAATTCGCCGCACGCATGGCACCAGGTGCTCTGCCCGGAGGCGTCGTGAATGTTTCCGGTATAGGCGTAGCGGATTCCGCAGTCTTGGGCGATCTTGCGCGCGCGCCGAAGCGTGGCCGCGGGTGTCGGGGCCTTGTCGAGC
>DATDHA010000148.1:0-1894 GCA_036521815.1 Alphaproteobacteria bacterium
GAGATCCCAGCTCGCGCGTGTCGCGTCGAGGGCCTCGTCGCGCTCGAACGAGGCCGCATTGTTGACGAGCACGCCGAGCGGGCCGAGTGCGGCGACAGCGCGGGGCACCAGGTTCGTTGCGTCAGCCTCCTGTGCCAGATCGGCCGCGAGTGCTACGGCACTTCCGCCGGCGTTTTTGATTTCCGCGACGAGGGTTTGAGCATCGTAGGCGGAGCGCCAATAATGGACGGCGACCGCGAAGCCTTCGCGCGCGAGCTCGAGCGCGAAGGCGCGCCCAATGCGCTTGGCGGCACCGGTGACCAAGGCTGCCTTGGGCACGCGCTGCAAGGCATTTGCGTCGCTCATGAGGGCGACCATGACGGAAGCCGAACGCGCTGACAAGGTCCGCCGCGGTCGAGCCCGCGGCTCAATCCGGCCGGCTGGCCGACGCTGCGCGGGGTCAGCCCGCGAGCGTCAGTGAGATCGCCTCGCGCCCCTTGGCAGTCGCGACGACACGCATCGAGACGCGCTGGCCTTCCGCCAAATTCTGGAGGCCCGAGGATGAGAGGACGGAAATATGGACGAACACGTCCTTCCCGCCATCCTCGCCGGCGATAAAGCCGAAGCCCTTTTCGCCATTGAACCACTTCACGGTGCCGGCGAGCTCGACTGCCGTCGACGGATCCGGTGCTGCCCGAGGTGCGCGAGGAAAGCCCGTTCCGCCGCCGAAACCCGAGCGCGGCGGCTGAGCGCTTGCCGTGGTGTTATCGACTTCCAACACCTTGGTGACCTGTTGTCCCTTGGCCCCGCGGCCGACCTGGACGCGCAGTTTCGCACCTGGCGACACCGCGTCGTGGCCCGATGCCTGAAGGACGGCGATGTGCAGAAACGCATCGCCCGACCCGTCCGCCACCTCGATGAAGCCAAACCCCTTGTCCGGGTTGAACCATTTGACGGTCGCGTCCAACACCGGCCCCGTCGCGGCGGGTGCTTCGCTCATTCCGCCCGCATTGAATTGCCGGGCCGGCGGTCGGCTGCTGCGCGTGTCAAAAGAAGGGAATGTGTCGTCGTCGAAGCCGCGCTTGCGCGGGCCACGGAAATCTCTACCTCTGCCCATTATGCCTGCTCTCTCCCTTGCCGGCCTCCGTCGTGGATTCCCCCGCGCGGCGCCGAGATCGCTTACCAAGATCGCCCTATTTAGCACGGCTAAAGCCGGGTTTGGAGATCGAATCTCTTCGATTACCAATGCCGGATATTAGACTCTAGAGTCGATCGAATCCACTATGTGGCAAGAGTGCCCCCTCGGCCGTGCGTTCAGCCCCTACATCTGCGGCTTGGCGTAGTCCGGGAAGAAGAGTTGCTGGCCGTTGATCTTGTAGCCGGCGACCGCGGTTTGGCCGTCCGCCGAGGTGAGCCATTCGATGAAGGCCGTGCCGAGCTCTTTCTTGACATTTGGATGCCGCGCCGGGTTCACGAGCATGACGCCATATTGATTGAAAAGTCGCGTGTCGCCCTCGACGACGATCTCAAGATCGCGCCGGTTCTCGAAGCTGAGCCAAGTGCCCCGATCGGAAAGCGTATATGCGTCCATCGCCGCCGCCGCCGTATTCAGGCTCGGCCCCATGCCCGAACCCGTCTCGAGGTACCAGCCGCCTGAAGCCGCTTTCACATCGACCGCCGCGAGCGCCCAAAGGCGCTTCTCCGCCTTGTCCGTCCCGCTATCGTCGCCGCGCGATACGAAGGGCACCTTGGCATCGGCGATCCGCTTGAATGCCGCCACGATGTCGCGGCCGCCGCCGACCTTGGCGGGATCGCTTTTGGGCCCGATCAGCACGAAGTCGTTGTACATCACCTCGCGCCGTCCTATGCCCCAACCGTCGGCCGCGAACTTGAGCTCGGACGGCTTGTCGTGGAC
>DATDHA010000149.1:0-1728 GCA_036521815.1 Alphaproteobacteria bacterium
GATGCACTCTCGAGCGAGGAAATCAAGGCCAAGAAGGCGGTCCTGGAGCGCGCCTCCAAGCACAAGGTGGTGGCCATCTCGGCCGTCGCGGGTACGCGCGTGAAGGAGGTGCTTGGCCTGCTATTGAACGAAATCAAGGACCATCGCGCGGCCCTCGCCGCGAAGGAGGACTTCGCGATCGAGGGAGCCCGGCCGTGACAGTGGCGAGCCACCCTCGACTGAAGGACGCCAAGCGTGTGGTGATCAAGATCGGCTCGGCCCTTCTCGTCGATGAGGAGACCGGTGCAGTGCGGCAGGCCTGGCTCGATTCCCTCGCCGACGATGTCGCGCGCATGCGCACGCACGGTCAGGAGGTCCTCCTCGTCTCGTCGGGTGCGATCGCACTCGGCCGGCGCCAGCTCGCAATCACGGGCCGCAAGCGCAAATTGACCCTCGAGGAGAAGCAGGCCGCCGCCTCGGTCGGCCAGATCGGCCTTGCGCACGCATACCAGGAGAGCTTCGCGCGCCACGGTTTGGCGATTTCGCAGATTCTCGTGACCTTGCGCGACACGGAGGAATGGCGCCGGCATTTGAACGCGCGCAATACGCTCGGAACACTCTTGCGCCTCGGCGCCATCCCCGTGATCAACGAGAACGACACTGTCGCCACGGAGGAAATCCGCTTCGGCGACAACGATCGGCTGGCCGCACGGGTAGCGCAGATGATAAGCGCCGACACGCTGGTCTTGCTCTCCGACATCGACGGGCTCTACTCGGCCGACCCGCGCCGCGAGCGCGACGCAGCACATATCCCCCTCGTGGAAGAAATTAGCGCCGAGATCGAGGCGATGGCGGGTTCGGCGCGCCCCGGCTACAGCTCGGGCGGCATGGTGACCAAGCTCGCGGCGGCGAGGATCGCGACGAGTGCTGGGGCACGGATGGCGATAGCACTCGGGCGGGAGATGCATCCGCTCGCGGCACTCGAGGACGGCGCACGCTGTACCTGGTTCCTGCCCTCGACGAGCCCGCTCACGGCACGGCGGCAACTTATCGCGACTGCACTCAAGCCCACGGGTTCGGTCACGGTGGACGCGGGTGCAACCAAGGCGCTCGAAGCCAACAAGAGCCTCCTACCGGCGGGGGTGGTGGCGGTCGAAGGCAGCTTCGAGCGCGGCGATGCCATTCTTGTGCGCGACGGCTCGGGCCGCGAAGTGGCGCGCGGGCTTTCGGCCTATTCCGCCGCCGATGCGCGCCGCATCATGGGCCATAAGAGCGCTGAGATCGAAGCGCTGCTCGGCTATCGCGGGCGAGAGGAGCTCATCCACCGGGACGATCTGGTGTTGAGTTGAAGGTGCTGCATGTTATACGCAGATGGCAACTTGCGTATAACACTATGGACTTGGCCGACCGTGCCCTGGAACTATGCGCGAATCTACGTTAGTTTTGCGCAATTATGGGATTCGGGACCGGAAGGAGTCGCGCGATTTGAGCGCTGTCGAGCCGATCGAGCGCCGTGATCCTGATGCGCAGGACATCCCCGCGATCATGCGCGCGCTAGGTGTGCGGGCGCGTGCTGCGGCACTCGAGCTTGCGAAGGCATCCTCGGCCCGCAAAGACGCTGCCTTGCGCACCGCAGCCGCGGCGATCCGATCCGGCGAAGCGAAAATCCTCGCGGCGAACGCGCGCGATCTCGCGGAGGCCAAGAGTGCCGATTTCACGCCTGCCTTTGCCGATCGGCTCACACTCGAC
>DATDHA010000150.1:0-7052 GCA_036521815.1 Alphaproteobacteria bacterium
CCTGCCTCCGGCGACCGGCTTCAGGCAAGCGGCCTCCTTCCAGCACCCGACGTTCAACGCCTTGCCCAGGCGCTCCAGCCGCAGCCTTGGCCGACCGACCGCCGAGCAGCCGTTGCCGCGCTCGAAGGTGTGAAGCTCAACGGTCCCACGAAGGTCGTCTGGCTCTCCGACGGCCTCGCGGACGCGGACGCGCCGAAACTCGCCGAGCGGCTTCAGCAGTTGGGGTCCGTCGAGCTGGTGAGCGATCCGACCTCGGCATTGCCGCACCTGCTGATTCCACCGGCCATCCAGGGTGCCGAGCTCGGCGTGACCGTCGCACGCGCCGGGAGCGAGGGTGAAGAGCGCATCGAGTTGCGCGCCCTCGACGGCGAGGGCCACCAAGCGGCGGAACTCCCCTTGACGATCGAGCCTGGCAAGCGCCTCGCACTCGGCAAATTGGCGATACCTGTCGAGCTCAGGAACCAGGTCGCGCGCCTCGAGATCGCGGGCGAGCGGACGGTGGGCGCCGAAGTACTTCTCGACGAGCGATGGCGCCGCCGCCCCGTCGGCCTGGTCGCTGCCCCCGCGACCGAGCAGGCAGAGCCGCTCCTCGGCGGCCACTACTACCTTGAACGCGCCTTGCAGCCCTATAGCGAAGTCGTGACCGGAACGCTCGAACAGCTTCTCCAGCGCGAGCTCGCGGTCCTCGTGCTGACCGACACCGACCCGTTGGCGGTGCCGCTGCGCCAGCAGCTCGAGCGCTGGATCGAGCGCGGCGGCACGCTCGTTCGTTTTGCAGGCCCCCGGCTTGCGCAGGGCAACGACGACCTCGTGCCAGTCAAGCTTCGGCAAGGCGAGCGCGAACTGGGTGGCGCCATGTCATGGGCAAAGCCGGCGTCGTTGGCGCCCTTCGACGCGCGCAGCCCGTTCGCGGGCCTTGAAATTCCGGCCGATGTCACGATCAAGCGCCAGGTGCTGGCCGAGCCGTCGCTCGATCTCGACCAGAAGACCTGGGCGCGTCTCAACGACGGCACGCCGCTCGTGACCGCCGACAAGCGCGGAAACGGGTGGCTGGTGCTGATCCATACGACGGCCAATCCGGACTGGTCGTCATTGCCCTTCTCGGGCCTCTTCGTCGAGATGCTCCAGCGTATCGTGGCACTGAGCCAAGGCGTTTCCGGCAAGGCGGAGAAGATCAATCTGCCGCCGCTCAAGACGCTCGACGGCTTTGGCGAACTCGTCAACCCGCCGCCGGCGGCGAGTGCCCTCAGCGCCGACGATCTCGCACACCCGCAGCTCGGGCCACGCCATCCGCCCGGCTATTACGGCAGTCAAGCGAGCCGGCGTGCGCTGAACC
Organism: Alphaproteobacteria bacterium; assembly: GCA_036521815.1. GTDB lineage: Bacteria > Pseudomonadota > Alphaproteobacteria > JACZXZ01 > JACZXZ01 > DATDHA01. The sequence goes on from DATDHA010000150.1 coordinate 1,337, forward strand.
TCACGAATGCGGTCGCGGAGATCGACCCGCTGCATAGCCTGCCCTCCGGCCTCGTGCGTACATATTACGGTGCCGAACGAGAGCGCGATCTGAAACCTTGGCTTTTGGGCGCCGCGATGCTCCTCGCGCTCGTCGATTTCGTCGTCAGCCTCGCATTGCGTGGCCTTTTGGTGGGGCGCAAAGTACGCAAACTCGCAGGAAGTGCGGCAGCAATCCTCTTGGCCGCGATATTGGCGGCTGCACCCGACGCACGTGCCGCCAGTTCAGCATCCACGACCGACGACGCCACCGTGATCGCGGCGATTTCGACGACGCGGCTTGCCTACGTGCTGACCGGCGACGGCGCCGTCGACGACATCAGCAAGGCCGGGCTTACCGGCCTAACACTCGCACTCAACGCGCGCACGGCGATCGAGGCGGCATCGCCGATGGCCGTCGATCCCGCCAAGGACGAGCTTGTCTTTTTCCCGCTCATCTACTGGCCCGTCACCGAGCAGATGCCGAACCTGCCGACCGCCGCCATGGAAAAGGTCACCGAATATCTCCGCAACGGCGGGCTCATCCTGTTCGACACGCGTGATCCCAACCGCGGTGCGGCGAGCTGGCGTACCTTGCGACGGCTTCTCAACGACCTCGATCTTCCCGCGATCATTCCCGTCCCCGAGGAGCACGTGCTGACGCGGTCGTTCTATCTCATCCACGACTTCCCCGGCCGTCTCGACGGTTCGACCGTGTGGGTCGAGCGCTCCGAAGGCAACGTGAATGACGGCGTCTCGTCGGTGGTCATCGGCGGCAACGATTGGGCGGGCGCCTGGGCGGTCGACGATGCCGGCCGGCCGCTCATGGCGGTGGCGCCCGGCGGCGAGCGTCAACGCGAAATGGCGCTACGCTTTGGCGTCAATCTTGCGATGTATGCGTTGACCGGCAGCTACAAATCCGACCAGGTTCACCTGCCGGCGATCCTCGAGAGGCTTGGCCTCTGATGCTCGAAAATCTTGCCATCACCTTCGCACCACTTCTCGCCTGGCCCGCGATCGCCGCCCTCGCTGTGGGCACAGCCGCCTTGCTGGCGGTCGCCTGGATGAGGGGCGCGCAAGGAACGATCTGGCGCGCACTTGTCCTCGGCGTACTGCTCCTCACGCTCGTCAACCCATCGGCGGTGATCGAGGACCGCGCACCGCTCGACGATGTCGGGCTTGTCGTCGTCGACGATTCCCCGAGCCAGGGGATCGGCAATCGCCGAGCCGAAACCGAGGCGGCCCTCGCCAAGGTCATCGACGCCGCGAAATCACTCCGGCATTTCGAATTGCGCGTGGTGCGAACGTCCGCACAGGACGAGAACGGGCGCGATGAGGGCACGCTTCTCTTCCGCTCGCTCGACCGGGCACTTTCGGAAATCCCGCGCCAGCGTTTCGCCGGTGCGATCATGATCACCGACGGTCAGGTGCACGACGTGCCCACGCCCGAGGCAGCCCGCCAGCTTGGGGCGCCGCTCCACGCGCTCTTGACCGGCGAACGCAACGAGGCCGACCGCCGTCTCACCGTCGTCGACGCGCCGAGCTACGGCCTCGTCGGCAAGCCAATTACGCTCACCGTGCGGGTCGATGATCTCCCCGGACCATCGAAGGGAACGGCGCGGATGACGATCGCGCGCGACGGTGCCGAGGAGAACGCGTTCGACGTTCCGCTCGGCGCCGAAACGCCGATAACCGTGACACTCGACCATGCCGGCCAGACGATTTTCGAACTCGCGGTCGATCCGGGCCCCAAATCGCTCACGCTTCTCAACAAGCGTGCGGTCGTGGTCGTCAACGGGGTGCGGGACCGGCTGCGCGTGCTGCTCGTTTCTGGCGAACCGCACCCGGGCGAGCGGGCGTGGCGCAACCTTCTCAAGTCCGACCCGGCGGTCGATCTCGTTCACTTCACAATTCTGCGGCCGCCCGAGAAGCTCGACGCCACGCCCGTGCGTGAACTTTCGCTCATCACGTTTCCCGTTCACGAGCTCTTCGAGGTCAAACTTGCCGAGTTCGACCTCATCATCTTCGATCGCTACCGCCGGCGCGGCGAGTTGCCGCGGAATTACTTCCAGAACATCGTCAACTACGTGAACAACGGCGGCGCCATCCTGTCCGCGGTGGGTGCGAGCTTCGCCTCGCCGGCGAGCTTTTACTATTCCCCCCTCGCCGACGTGATCCCGGCGGAGCCGACCGGACAGGTCCTGGAGCAAGGCTTCCGCCCTCAAGTGACCGAAATCGGCCGCCGCCATCCGGTGACGGCGGATTTGCCCGGCGAGGATTCGAAGGACCACCCTTGGGGTCGCTGGTTCCGTCAGATCGACGTGCGGGCCAAAGGCGGGCAAACGGTCATGACCGGTATTGACGGCCGCCCCCTGCTTCAGCTCGAACGCATCGGCAAGGGGCGCGCGGCTTTGATTGCAAGCGATCAGATGTGGCTCTGGTCCCGCGGGTTTGACGGCGGCGGGCCGCAGGCTGAATTGCTGCGCCGCCTCGCGCATTGGCTCATGAAGGAGCCCGAGCTCGAGGAGGAGGATCTACGCGCCGAAGTGGAGGGCAATTGGGTCAAGATCGTCCGGCAAAGTCTCGACGACAAGCCGGCCGACGTCGTAGTCACGGCACCATCGGGAAAGACGACAACGCTCAAGCTTGCGGCGGAGGACGGCGGGCGCTCGAGTGCCACGCTGACCGCCGACGAACTCGGGCTTTATCGCGCCACGGACGGCACGCACACAGCCCTTGCGGCGGTCGGCCCGCTCAATCCAATCGAGTTCGCCGACGTGCGCTCGACCGACGAGAAACTCAAACCCGCGACTGACGCGACCGGTGGGAGTGTGCGCTGGCTCTCGGAAGGCGGGGTGCCGGAGCTGCGCCAGATCCGCCCCGCACGGGACTATGCCGGTGCCGGTGCGGTCGGCCCGTGGGTCGCCTTCAAAAGCAACGGAGATTACGTGGTGACGGGCGTGCGCCAAGCTCCGCTCTTGCCGGCATTGCTCGTTCTCCTTGCCGCCCTCGGCGCGCTTGCGCTCGCGTGGCGGCGCGAGGGGCGGTAGAGGGCGGATCGAGCACTGCCCGCATCCGCATTCGCGCGCGCCCCAGGCGCCTATGCGCCGACCCGATACATCGCATAAGCGGACTCTTCCACACCGTCCGGCGTCGGCAGTCGAACCCAGTTGGGATATTGCATTGTGTAGTCGCCGAGAACGAGACTACCCGGCGCCATGAGGGGAGAAAGGAGCGGCACGATCGCGCACACGAGTTTGCGGCTTGCGACCACGTCGTGCGAGCCTATGTCGCAATTGGCGAGAATGGCCTGCCCGGCAAGCCGGGGCTTGATGCGCGGCAAGGTGTCAAGAAAATCGCCCGCGATGAAATATTCCGGCGCAGGCCGCGATCTTGGATGGGATACGAGCTCCCGGTCGAATACGAATATTTCCCGACCGGAAAAGCGCGCGCGCAAGTGATCGAACGTCCGGCCGTTTCCAAGGCCAAGCTCCAGGATCGCACCCCGACGCTCGCCGATCAGCCTTGCAGCCACGTCGATGAGGGCCCGCTGAGCGAGCAATCGTTCGATGAAGGTGTCCAGCCGACTCATCCCCACCTATTTTTCGCAGATGCGCCAGCTTTGCTCAACAGTTTGTTGAGCGATCGCGCGTGCCCCAAGCAGCTTTCGAAGCCCGCCTTCGCGACACACGATTGCGTGCTCCAGAAAAGGCTCGCTTTCGTTGCGGTCGGCTTCGTTGCATTCCACTTCGTTGCATTCCACTGGCCCCAAACCATTTGGCAGCCAATCGCTTTCGACCTATTCTGCGCCGCGCGTGCACTGTAAGACACCGATGAGGCAGGCTTGAATCGCAAGGAACGCCGGCGTGCCGTCAAGCAGAAACCGGGTGCCCCAGCGCCGCCAGCCGGTGGTCCTCCCCCTGCGGGAGGTGCGGGCCAAATCCTCCAAAAAGGAATTCAACTTCATCAGGCAGGCCGCCTGTCCGAGGCCGAGGCGTTTTATCGCCAAGCGCTCGCCGTCAATCCCAAGGACCCGGACCCAGTTCACTTTCTCGGGCTGATCGCCCATCAAAGGGGTCAAAACGAAACCGCGATCGAGCTGATCGGCAGGGCGATTGCAATCGATGGAGGGGTTGCCGCCTATCACGCCAATCTCGGAGAGGCGTATCGCGGATCTGTGCGGATGGACGATGCGATCCGCAGCCACCGGCGCGCACTCGAACTGCGTCCGGACCTCGCATCGGCGTGCTATGGTCTCGGCACAGCGCTTTTGGAGCAGGGATCGTACGAGGAGGCTGCCGCCGAACTCAAACGGTTCGTCGAGCTCGATCCCGACGATGCCGAGGCGCAACTCAGCCTCGGGATCGCCCTTTCGAGACTTGGCCGCTTCGACGAGGCAATCGCCGCTTTGACGCGCGCGGTCCAGCTTCGCCCGCAACTTGGCGAGGGGCACCTCAATCTCGGCGTCGCCCGTCACGCGAAGGGCGATTTGCGCGGCGGATATTTTGCGCTCGCGCGCGCCGTCGAGCTTGCACCCGACATCGCCGAGGCGCATTACCGCATCGCCCGCGTTCTCGTGGCGCTCGAATTTTTCGAGGAGGCGATCAGCGCCTTCCGTGAGGCGGCGCGTTTGCAACCGGAAGCGCTGGCCATCCAGCTTGAGCTTGCCGAGGCCCTGCGCCGTTATCGTCGCGTTCCCGAATCGATCGAAATCTATGAGCGCTTGAGTGCACGCCATCCCGAAGCACTCGAGCCGCTCGACGGCATTGGCCTCGGCCTCCTTGAGCAAAGTGATTTCGAGGGTTCGAGGCGCATGTTCGCAAAGGCTCTTGCGCTCGATCCGCGCTCCGCCGACACCCATTTCAACATGGGGTTTTCCTATCAGCTTCAAGGTCGGTTCGAAGAGGCGCGCCACTGGCACGAAAAGGTCCTCGCCCTCAAACCGGATCACGCGGCGGCGCACTACAATCTCGTGAAGAGCCGCAAGGGAAAGGCCAGCGACGAGCAGCGGCGGGAAATCGAACAGGTCCTGCGATTGCAGACACTTTCAGTCGACCAGCGCGCGGCGCTCAATTTCGCCCTGGCCAACGTCCACGACGAGCTCGGCGACTATGATGCCGCCTTCGCGACCTACAAGGCCGCCAACGACCTCAAGAAGAGCACGATGCTTTACCACCCCGACGAGTTCACCGCCTATGTCGACCGCTTGATCGCGACGTTCACGCCCGAGTTGTTCGCGGAAAAAGCCCGCTTCGGCGACACGTCCGAGTTGCCCGCGTTCATTCTCGGCATGCCGCGCTCCGGCACCTCCCTCGTCGAACAGATCGCGGCCAGCCATCCACAAGTGCATGGTGCTGGCGAGCTTGATGATCTGAGGCGGATCGCGCAGGCCATATCGGCCGATCTCGGCACATCCACCACCGATCCCGAGGTCGTACGCCTGCTCGACCGAGCCGCAACGCGTGCGGCAGCCGAGGCCTACATCGCGGAATTGCGTAAGCACTCTCGCACGGCGGCGCGCATTACCGATAAGCTGCCGCAGAATTTCCCACGCATCGGCCTTATCCACGTTCTGTTTCCCAGGGCACGCATCGTTCACTGCATGCGCGACCCGCTCGACACCTGCGTTTCCTGCTATTTCCAGGAGTTCGCCCACGGCCAGCCTTATGCCTACGATCTCAATCATCTCGGACGGCACT
>DATDHA010000151.1:0-3255 GCA_036521815.1 Alphaproteobacteria bacterium
GTGTCTTTCTCGATGACGATAAGGTGGTGCTGCATTTACGCGCGGCCCTGAAAATGGCCCGACCCAAGCCTTTAGCGTTATCCCTGTGTTATCTCGTCAGGCTGCTCAATGGTTTTTTATAGATGATTCAATAATATAACAAGGCAGTTGACATAACGCCGGGTTAACGGGGGAGCGCCCCGGTCCGCAGCGACCGAGCGCGTGGGCGCGGTCGCCGCCGCCGCCGAGAAGAACGGAGCCGGAGGCGCGGAAGTCGTCGAGTTTTCGAAGGGAAAGAGGAAGCCCCGGCGGTGACACGAAAGCCCCGCCGGTCGCAGGGGTGACCGAACCGGACTATAAGGGCGGGCCGCCCTCTTTAGCGCAAACGCCGCGCTCGCTCTGCCACCAGCTCCACCTGCTGCCCTTTCCGCTATAGCCATATAGGTTGAGCTCGATCTCGCCATTTGGTCGATTGATGCTGAAAACGACCTTTCCGCAATCGGCCCATATAGTCGACGTATCCGCGCGCACTTTGAAGCACTTATACTTGTTTCCCTTAGCATTGTGGGCCCACATGACATTCGCCGCTTCGTCGAAGAGATAGACGCGCTTCTCATTGACGTTTTGCTCGCCAGCGGGCGTATGCCAGACGCTTATGGTACATTCGATTTGCACCGGCGCGGCGAGCGCGGCCGGGATCGCAAGGGCGAAAATCGCAGATGCTATCGCGGTAAGGGAATGTTTCACATGCATCCCGCCGATTGCGAAGCCCGCGGTAGGAATCGCTCTCCCCGATCCGCATTCTAGAATAGCCACCGCCAAAGAAAAGCCCCGCCGGTTTGTGGCCCGGCGGGGCTTCCCCCGCGCATGCGCTCAAAGGCGCATGATTCGAAGGTGAGCGCGGGTCGTATAAGGGAGCGCGGCACCCCGGGCCAATGAATTAAACGTGATGTGGGATCACGCTGTTGTGTGTCCCAAATCTCGCGTCGCGCCGAGAAGGGCGCGGCCGGGCGCGCGGAGGTCGTCGCGTTCGCGAAGGGGAAGAGGAGGCCCGGGCGCGGAGGGCGGTAGGGCCGGAGGGCATCACTCGTCCGTCGGGGCGCCAGCTCGCCGACGCTATCTTCCGCAGCCATGGCCGGGCATGGCGTGAAGCTCATGCCGGCCATATCAGCCTCGAACAGCTGAAGGTGATGACGGCAATCGAGAGCTGCCGCACGGCAGTCCTCGGCGGCGATGTCGCGCGCTGCGAGGACTGCGCCTATACGACGATCGCCTACAACTCCTGCCGCAACCGGCATTGCCCGAAGTGCCAAGGAGCCGCCGCGAAGCAATGGCTCGCCGCGCGCGAGGCCGACCTCTTACCGGTGCCCTACTATCACATGGTGTTCACGCTGCCGGGGCCGATCGCCGACATCGCCTACCAGAACAAGGCCGTCGTCTACGATCTTTTGTTCAAGGTCTCGGCCGAGACGATGCTGACGATCGCCGCCGATCCGAAGCATTTGGGTGCCCGAATCGGCATCATCTCCGTGCTGCATACGTGGGGCTCGGCGCTCACCCACCACCCGCATGTGCACATGATCGTGCCGGGCGGCGGCCTCTCGCCCGACGGCCAGCGCTGGGTGTCCTGCCGGCCGGGCTTCTTCCTGCCGGTGCGCGTGCTCTCCCGCCAGTTCCGGCGGCTGTTCCTCGATGCGCTCTCGCTCGCCCATTTGGCCGGCCGCTTGAGCTTCTTCGACCACCACATCCATCTCGCCGATGCGCAATCCTTCGCGGCCTTTCTGGCGAGGCTGCGCAAGTCCGAGTGGGTCGTCTATTCAAAGCGCCCGTTCGGCGGGCCCGAAGCGGTGCTGGCCTATCTGTAGCGTTACACCCACCGCGTCGCCATCGCCAACACTCGCCTGATGGCTTTCGACGAGCAGGGCGTCACCTTCAAGTGGAAGGACTACCGCATCGAGGGCCGCCATCGATACCAGCGCATGACGCTCCACACAGACGAGTTCATCCGCCGCTTCCTCATCCACGTGCTGCCCAAGGGCTTGCACCGCATCCGCCACTATGGCCTGTTCGCCAAAAGCTCTTGCGCCGACAACATCGCGCGTGCGCGCGAGTGAGCTGCCCCCAGTTGCGCAGCCATTTTGAATGTTAGTGCGGTTGGCCTCTTTGGTCACGGCCGATCTGGCCGGAGCCCATCGACAGCGCAGGCCAGATCGGCCTTCTCGGTAGGAGTGACTCTGGCGCCGGCGGTCTATGGCCGAGCGCGCTGTGTGGTCTGATGGTGTTGTAGTGACGACGCCACGCTTCGATAATCAGCTGCGCCTCGAGCAGAGTGTAGAGCACTTCGCGCTTCAGCAGTTCATCGCCCAATTTGCCATTGAAGCTCTCGTTATAGCCGTTCTCCCAGGGACTGCCGGGTTCGATATAGAGCGTCTTGAGACCAACGCGGCCGAGCCAATGCCGAACCGCCCGAGCTGTGAACTCGCTACCATTGTCCGAGCGAATATGATTGGGTGGTCCATGCTTGATAAAGAGATCGGTCAGGGTCTGCAGGACGTCGTCGGACTTGAGGCGCCTTGCGACCGTGATCGCGAGGCACTGGCGCGTGTACTCATCAATGACCGTCAGCATTCGGATCGGCTTTCCGTCATGGGTGCGAGCGGCGACGAAGTCATCGGCCCAAACGTGATGGGGCCAGCTCGGTCGGAGGCGAACGCAGGACCCATCGTTAAGCCAAAGCCGTCCTCGTCTTGGCTGCCGCTTCGGGACTTTGAGACCCTCACGCCGCCAGATTCGTTCGACCCGCTTGTGGTTCACCATCGATCCATCGGCTCGGAGCAGCGCCGTGATCCGGCGATAGCCGTATCGGCCATACCGTTTGGCAAGCGCAATAATCGCTTCAACTAGCGCCACCTCGTCGTCCGACGGACGCCGTCGACGCCACTGCGTCGACCGCGCCTGACCGATCGCCCGGCAAGCTCGCCGCTGGGAAATCCGCAGCTTGCCGCAAATATGATCGACGAACGTCCGGCGACGGGCGGCGCTTACCAGTTTCCCTCGGCCGCCTCCTTGAGGATCAGTTTGTCGAGCGTGAGGTCAGCCCCCGCACGACGCGGCCGCGCATTCTCCCGCTCGAGGTCCTTGAGGCGGCGCGCCTGGTCGACCTTCAGTCCGCCATATTCCCGACGCCAGCGATCGTAGGTCACCTCCGTTACGCCGAGCTGACGGCACACGTCCGCCAACCTCTTCCCATTGGCCAGCACCACCTCCGCCTCACGC
>DATDHA010000152.1:0-2447 GCA_036521815.1 Alphaproteobacteria bacterium
AGCAGGTCGCGCTGGGCAAGCGCTAGTTTGAGCTGGGCCGGATCGCCGAGGTAATGGAGATCGACGCGCGCCTCGTCGCGCGCGAAATAGACGAGGTCTATCCGGCTCACGAATGCGATCTGTTCGAGCGCACGGCGCGCCTTGATCCAGTCGTCGAGCGAGGCGAGCGGCACGGTGACGATCGCCTCCTGCGCCTGGCCGAAATGGATGAGATTTTCCTGCTTCCAGCGCTCGTTGATATCGTCCTCGACTTGGCGCGCAGCGCGCGAAAAGAGGGCGCCGCTCGACTCACTCGATTGAGCCGTGACGCTGACGACGGCCGCCGGCGTCGTGGGTCCCCCGCCCTGCCGGCTATACGAAACGTCGATGCGTGCAATGTCGCTGCCGGATTCGCCATGGAGGCTTGCAATCGCAACCACGGTCGAGTTCGTGGCATACCGCCTGGCAAGGGCGGCGAGCTTCTCCCCGCTGCCCCGGACGGCGTCGTCGGCGCTCAAGGTGTTGCTGTCCTCGCTGTCCGCCTTCGGCACCACGAACGGCACAAGACCTGCGGCCGGCGGCAAGCTCGCCCACGCTCGCAGCCACGGATTGGGTTCATCCCATAAGAGCTGGGCATTGCCGGCCCGGAGGATCGGAACCACCACGATGGGCTTGCTCATTGTCTCCGCGAAGGGAATGCCGCGATCGCGCAGAGTCCTTTCGATGCCGCGCTGATTGAAGTGATAGGTGAGCGTTCCGATGTAGCGGACCGGCGAGTTCTTCTCCTCCTGCACCTCGTAGCTTCCGACGACGTCGGCGAGTTCGGCATCGCTCAAGTGCGGGAGCCGCGCCTCGTCGTCCCTCGAGGTGAGCCGGGCGAAGAGCTGCTGAATCGCCAGCCGTTGGCCGACCGCAAGTGCCCGCTCGCGCGCCTGTGCGGCGGTCCCGGCAGTCTCGTCGACGTGCACGTCCCGCACCGTGAACGCGTCTGCACTTTGAGCTGACGCCGACGACATCGGCGCCAGAATGACGAGCCCCCAGACACTCAGGACAACGGGAATAACGGGGACCTTGAGCGAAAATAGACTTCCCGCCGTCCAAAAACGGACGAGGTTGCGGCTTCGTTCGATCATTGCAAACCGTTCTGGATCAAGTATTGTCGGCCTTGGGCTCGAGGGCCGAAGCCCGTTATACCCGCTCTCATCCGGACGAGGAAGCCATAACAACCTCGAGAGACAGCAAGACCCGGACATACAAGGATGCGGGCGTTGATATCGATGCGGGCGAGGCGCTGGTCGAGGCCATCAAGCCATTCGCGCGCGCGACCCGACGCAAAGGGGCCGATGCGGCCCTCGGCGGGTTCGGCGCCCTCTTCGATCTCAAGGCCGCCGGATACAAGGACCCCATCCTGGTCTCGACCACCGACGGCGTCGGCACCAAGCTCAAGGTCGCGATTGCTGCCGAGCGGCACGACGATATCGGCGTCGATCTCGTCGCGATGGTCGTGAACGATCTTGTCGTGCAGGGAGCGGAACCGCTCCTCATGCTCGACTACTTCGCAATGGGCAAGCTCGACGTGGCCCGCGGTGCCGCGGTGATCAAGGGTATCGCGCGCGGTTGCGTGGAAGCGGGCTGCGCCTTGATCGGCGGTGAGACGGCGGAGATGCCGGGCATCTACGCGGAGGGCGATTACGATCTTGCGGGCTTCGCAGTCGGTGCAGTCGAGCGCGGCGGCGTCCTGACGGGAGACTCGGTGCGCGCGGGCGACGTGGTCCTCGGGCTTGCCGCGTCGGGCGTGCATTCGAACGGCTTCTCGCTCGTGCGCAACGTGGTCGAGGAACAGGGCCTCCGCTATGGCGATCCCGCCCCCTTCGATCGAAGCCGCTCCCTCGGTGACGCCCTGCTGACGCCCACGCGCATCTATGTGCGAAGTTGCCTCGCCGCCGTGCGGGCGGGTGCGGTCCAGGCGCTTGCACACATCACGGGTGGTGGACTTTTCGAGAATATCCCGCGCGTGCTGCCACCGGGCACGGGGGGCGAGCTCGACGCGAAGTCCTGGCCGCTCCCTCCCGTCTTCCGCTGGCTGCGGCATGCCGCCGATATCCCGCCTCGGGAGCTTGCGCGCACCTTCAATTGCGGCATCGGCATGGTGGCCGTGGCGCATCCGGAAGACGCCGACGCGGCCACGAAAATTCTTGCCCAAGAAGGCGAGACGATCTACCGGATCGGCACCGTGGTGAGCCAGCCGACGGCGGAGCCGGAGGTCGTCATCAAGAATATGGACGCGGCGTGGAGCGAATGAGGATGGGGGCGCCGCTCAAGGTCGGCGTGCTCATCTCCGGGCGCGGCAGCAATCTGCAAGCCCTCATCGATGCTTGCAAGGCACCCGACTTTCCCGCTGCGATCGTGTTGGTGATTTCCAATGTGGTGAACGCCGCCGGCCTTGCCCGAGCCGAAAAAGCAGGAAT
>DATDHA010000153.1:0-4059 GCA_036521815.1 Alphaproteobacteria bacterium
GACGCTCGATGGCGAACCGACAACCCAGATCGGACGGATTGCCGCTTCCCGCTCCTCGTCGACGCTTGGCGAAGGTGGCGCGTCGCCGCTCCCGAAATCGGCGTCATGGGCGGCGTGAGCGCCCGCCTCGAAGCCGTCGGCGAGACATGCAGGGAGGCTGAAGACCCCGCGCGCGGCACCCGTCGAGCGGGTTGCCTGCTTGGGCGCGTCAGGAACGAAGGCGGCGATCGATTCCCGGTATGCGATCTTGCCGCCGGATTGGGTATGGAGATGAACACTCGGGCTCCACCCGCCCGACACGCCGAGCAGGTCGCAGGCAATGGCGCGCGTCTGGCCAGCCGGTTCGCCACGGCCATCGAGCGCGCGTACGTCGACGCTGCCGATCCGCCGTCCGCCATTCGCGGCGACGACGGCGTGGCCCGAGAGAATCTCGATGCCCGCTGCGCGCACGCGGGCGATCAAGGGCCCGCTCGCGTCCTCGCGCGCGTCCACGACGGCGGCGATGGCAACGCCAGCCTCGGCAAGATCGAGGGCACTTCGGTAGGCATCGTCCTGATTCGTGACGATCACAGCGCTGCGTCCGGCGCGCACCGCGAATTGATTGGCGTAGGCGCGCGCTGCATTGGCCAGCATCACACCCGGCTTGTCATTGCCCGGGAAGACGAGCGGGCGTTCGACCGCACCGCCCGCGATGATGACCTGCCGTGCCCGGACGAGCCAGAGCCGTCCGCGCGGTTGATAGGGTGCCGGTTCCGGCAGGTGGTCGCATACCCGCTCGGCGAGTGCGACGAGATTGTGGTCGTAATACCCGAATGCGGTGGTCCGCAAAAATGCGTTGGCATCGGGCAGGGCTTCCAGCTCGGCGACCGCATGGCCAACCCAATCGAGTGCAGGCTTGCCGTCGATCGCCATCCGCTCGCGCTTGAGCTGACCACCCCACGCGGCCGTTTCGTCGACGATGAGCACGCGCGCACCCGTTCGGCCCGCTGCTAGCGCCGCAGCAAGCCCCGCGGGCCCACCACCCACCACCAGCACATCGCAGTGGAGGTGGCGCTTCTCGTAACGGTCAGGGTCGGGTTCGCGCGGTGCCGCACCGAGACCCGCCGCCTTGCGGATGTATTTTTCATAGAGCGGCCACTTGCCGGCGGGCCACATGAATGTCTTGTAATAGAACCCTGCGGGAAAAATCGGCGACAGCATGCCGGCGACAGCGCCCACGTCGAAGCCGAGGCTCGGCCAGCGATTCTGGCTTTCCGCGACAAGGCCGTCGAAGAGCTCGACCATTGTCGCCCGGCTATTCGGCTCCGCCCTTGCGCCGGTTCTGAGCCGCACGAGGGCGTTCGGTTCCTCGGGTCCTGCCGTGTAAATTCCACGCGGGCGATGGTATTTGAAGCTGCGTCCGACCAAGTGCACGCCATTCGCCAGGAGTGCCGAGGCCAGCGTGTCTCCCGGATGGCCCTCATAGCGCACGCCGTCGAAGGTGAAGGCGATGCGGCGTCCGCGGTCGATGAGGCCACCCTGGCCGTTGCGGAAGGGCTGGCTCATGGTTTGCGATCACCGAAAGGCAATTCGACCGGCGACGAGGCCGAAATCTCGTGGGTCATCGTGTCGCGGACGACCCGAAGCCATTGCCGGCAGCCCGACGTATGTTGCCAGAGTTCGGTGTGGCGGCCGCGCGGATTGTCGCGCAGATAGACGTATTCGTGCCATGCCGCCATGGGTGCGGTGTTCGCCGGACGCACGAGCGTGCCGTCGCCGCCATAGGTGAATTCCGTTTGGTCGCGCGCGCCGCACCAGGGGCATTCGATCAGCAGCATCGCGTGTCCTCAATGCGCGTTGGGCGTGGGGCCAGCGCCCTTCTCGTCGATCGTCGCACCCCGCGCAAAACGCTCGAGCGAGAAGGCTTCGCAGAGCGGGTGCGGCCGATCCTGGGCGATCGTGTCGGCGAAGACCCAGCCCGAGCCAGGCGTTGCCTTGAACCCGCCATAGCACCAGCCCCCGTCGAGATAGAGCCCGCCGACCGGAAGCGTTCCGATGATCGGGCTGCCGTCCATCGTCATGTCCATCACCCCGCCCCAATGCCGCATCATCCTTAGCCGGGTCATGATCGGAAAGAGTTGCGCCCCACCCGTCGCCACTTCCTCGAGTGCCGGCAGGTTCCCGCGCTGGGCGTAGCTATTGTACATATCGAGATCACCACCCATGACGAGTTCGCCCTTGTCGGACTGGCTGACGTAGAAATGACCGGCGCCGAAAGTGACGACCGTGTCGAGCATGGGCTTGAGCGGCTCCGACACCATCGCCTGAAGGAGGTGGGATTCGATCGGCAGGCGAATGCCCGCCATCGCGGCGACATGGCCGCTGTTGCCCGCCACGGCGATGCCGATCTTGTCGGCCTTGATGCGTCCCCGCGAGGTCTCGACGCCGACGACGCGGCCGCCGTCACGCTCGATGCCGATGACCTCGCAATTCTGGATGATGTCGACGCCGTAGGAGTCGGCGGCGCGCGCATATCCCCACGCCACCGCATCGTGACGCGCGGTACCCCCGCGCGGCTGCAGGAGACCGCCGGCGATCGGAAAGCGCGCTCGATCGGAACAATCGAGCAACGGAACCATCTCGTGCACCTGACCGGGGGTAAGAAGTTCGGCGTCGATGCCGTGGAGCCGCATGGCGTTGCCCCGACGCGCATAGGCGTCGAGCTGTGCGTCGGAGTGCGCGAGATTGAGGACACCGCGCTGGCTGAACATAACGTTATAATTGAGTTCGGCGCTGAGACCTTCCCAAAGCTTCAGGGACCATTCGTAGAAATGGGCGTTGGCGGGCAGAAGGTAGTTCGAGCGAACGATGGTCGTATTGCGCCCCGTATTGCCCCCGCCGAGCCAACCTTTCTCGATTACTGCCACGTTGGCGATGCCGTGCTCTTTCGCGAGGTAGTAGGCAGTCGCCAGACCGTGCCCGCCGCCGCCGATGATCACGACGTCGTAGGCCGATTTCGGCTCCGGGTCGCGCCAAGCGCGGGGCCAGTTCCGGTGCCCCGTCAGCGCATGTCGTGCCAGGCTGATGATCGAATATTTCTGCACAATGCCAGAGTCCACGCACCCCGCGCTCCGCGGGATTTTCAGGTCGCGTACTTTAGCGATTTCATCTTGAAGGGCCAGCGCCAATTTCGGAGGACGGCGCCGTGCCGGCGAAGCATCCTCGCCAATCCATCAACAAGATTTGACCGCGGTACGGATGGTGCCGTGTCGGCGAAACTGAGACAATCGCCGCACTCGGGATTGCGCCATCGCGGTTGCACCCGTCGTCAGAGGAGGAATTCGGATGTTACGTGCTCGTTCGACGGTTTGTTTTGCCCTGCCAGCCCTCTTGCTCGCATTCGCGGGTGCGTCGGCACTCGCGCAAGGGGTGATCACCCAAAAAGCGCTCTCGCTCGACTTGGCCCAGGCGATCGCGCAAGGGGCCCTCGAAAAATGCCGTGCGGACGGCAATCATGTCAGCATCGCCGTGCTCGACCGCGACGGTCTCGACAAGGTCATCGTGCGCGACGAGGGTAGCGGTCCTCACACCCTCTCGACAGCGCGGCGCAAGGCGTTCACGTCGGTGACCTTCAAGAGAACGTCGGCCGAATGGGCCCAACGCGTGCTGAACACGCCGGAGGTGGCCGGCCTCAAGGACACCGCCGGAACCATCGCGCTCGGCGGCGGCGTGCCGATCAAGGCTGGCGACGAAGTCATCGGCGCCATCGGGATCTCCGGCTCGCCCGGTGCGGAAAAGGACGAAGCCTGTGCGAACGCCGGCATTCAGAAGGTCGCCGACCAACTGAAATAGCTAATCGACGTCTCACTCGATCCACGGCGCTCAGCCGGATATCGATCCGGCAGAGCGCTCGTGGGCCGCGTGTGGCTAGTGAATTGTCTCCACGCCCGCCTTGCATACCTCTGCGTCTTGCGGGGAAGCTCCGCCGGAGCAGCCGATGGCGCCGATGATCTTGCCGCCCGAGACGAGGGGTAGGCCACCCTCGACGGGCAATACATCCTTCAGTCCCAGAATCGCATT
>DATDHA010000154.1:0-2047 GCA_036521815.1 Alphaproteobacteria bacterium
GCGATCATTGCCAAACCTGAGTTCCGACGAAATGTATCCAAACCGACGCGGGGGCGCTTTGTTTGCGGCGGCTTATCGGCACTGGCGAATCGAAACCTCTGCGCACTTTGCGCCGCCAGGAATGAGCACGGGCTTAGCAAAGCCTTTCACGGGCGGCCGGCGATCGAAGACATCGACTTCACCGCCTCCCGCCATGAATTTGTCGCCGTAGGTTGAATTGCTGAAAGA
The DNA here is from genome assembly GCA_036521815.1 of Alphaproteobacteria bacterium. Classification (GTDB taxonomy): domain Bacteria; phylum Pseudomonadota; class Alphaproteobacteria; order JACZXZ01; family JACZXZ01; genus DATDHA01. The sequence goes on from DATDHA010000154.1 coordinate 229, forward strand.
TGACTGCCACCTCCCGCAGGCGCCTCGTCATCACGGACATTGAGTTGCCTGCTTTGCCCATTAATTTGTTCGGCATCAGCTTTAACATGGGAAGGATGCGATGAAAAAATTCATGGTGTTGTATATGGCTTCTGGGGCCGATTTCGAGAAGATGATGAAAAACTCAACGCCTGAGCAACAGAAGAAAGGGATGGATGCGTGGATGAAGTGGATGAATGCCAATAAGACGTCCATCGTCGAGGGCGGGGCGCCTTTAGGAAAGACCAAGCGCGTTGACTCGAACGGAGCCTCAAATACAAAAAATGAGATCGGCGGCTATTCGGTCGTGCAGGCCGAATCGCACGATGCGGCCACGAAGATATTCGGCAAGGACCATCCCCATCTGCAAATGCCTGGCGCATGGATAGAAATCGTCGAGATCATGCCATTGCCTGGGATGTAGATACAAACAACGCTACCGATTTCGGAACTCGGCGCATTTGATATAAACATCGCGGCTTTTAATGGCCCTCCATCTCAAGACCGGGCCAACCAAGCATCCTGAAGCGCGACAAATTTCCTTTTTTGCTCGTCGGTCATTGGTCCCTTCGTTAATCGGATTTCCCCCCGCGTTCGCAGGGGTCAATCCGGGCTACGCGACCGCCACCGGCAGGCGCTCGATCGCACGGAAGCCCGTGCGCGGACGCCATCGGATCTCCTGCTCGGGAACCGCGAGCGCGAGCTTCGGCCAGCGGCGTAACAGCGCCTTCAACGCGCATGATCCCTCGATGCGCGCGAGCTGATGACCAAGGCAGAAATGGATGCCGGTGCCGAACGCGACATGCCGGTTCGGCCGCCGCTCGAGATCGAGCTTCTCGGCATGCGGGTTGGCGTGCGGATCGAGGTTCGCGGCCGCCAGCATCGCCATGATCTTGTCGCCCTTCTTCAGACGCACGCCGCCGAGTTCGACGTCCCGGCGGACGTAGCGCGGCTTGGTGAATTGCACGGGCGATACGAAGCGCAAAAATTCCTCGACCGCGAGACCGGCCCGGCTCCAGTCCTGTTCGAGCCAGTCGCGCAGGCCCGGATTGCGCACGAGCTCGTACACCGATCCGCTGATCAGATGCGTCGTCGTCTCGTGCCCGGCGAACAGCAATAGAAAGAGCATGGCCACGAGCTCGTCGCTCGCGATGCGTCCGCCCTCCTTCTCGACGCGTACGAGCTCGGCGATGAGCCCCTCGCCGCCCTCACGGCGCGCCGCCTCGAGCCGCCGCTGCAGATAGCGTTTCATGGCGAGGATTCCCGGGAGTGCGCGCAGGAGCCCGAGCGAGCTGGTGAAGCCCGCGAAGCGGCTCGCCCAGGCGGTGAACTTCGGCCGGTCGGCTAGCGGCAATCCGAGAAGCTCGCAGATCACGGACAGCGGAAGCCATCGTGCATAGCGCGCGACCAGATCGGCCGGGCTTCCGTCGGCGAAGAGTTGATCCGCGAGCTGGTCCGCGAGCGCCAGGATGCGCGACTCCATCTCGAGGATTGCGCGGCGGCGGAAGGCTTCGTCGACGACGCCGCGCAGTCGCGCGTGGTCAGGCTCGTCCATCGACAGCATGTGGTTTGCGAGCGTGCCGACGATCGCCGGCATCCACCAGCGCATGCCGACGATCGCACCGTCGTCGCGGCGGATCGTGAACGTGACGCTGTCCTTGAGCACCCGATCGGCCATCTCCTGGGTCGTCGTGGTCCACGTCTTGCCGATGAGCGGAAACTCGATCTCGACGACTGGTCCTGCGGCGCGCAGTCGTGCGAGCTCGTCGGCGGGATTGCGAAAATAAGCTTGGCTCGAGAA
>DATDHA010000155.1:0-15434 GCA_036521815.1 Alphaproteobacteria bacterium
AAAGCGGGTCGATCGGCAGCGAGGTCATCGCGCGCGCCGCCCACCCCTGCGCTGTTCGCGTTTCTGGCCCGCGGCAAGATCGAACTTGCCGGCAAGTATCGCTTCGACGTGGGTCAAATGAGCCGCCATCGCCGCGCGCGCGCCGGCCGGGTCCCGCCGGATAAGACAATGGAGGATCGCTCGGTGATCCCTGACCGTCATTCGGCCTTGCTCGGAAAGCCTCGTCAGATTGCTCAGATTGTGGAAGAGCGGCGCTGACATGCCCTCCCAAAGCCCGTCGACAAGGGCCACGAAAACGCTATTGCCAGCGGCGCGCGCAATCCGCGCATGAAAGAGCCGGTCGGCATCTCTTCCATCATTGCCCTTGGCCAGCTCCACTTCCATCTCGGCGAGTGCGTCTTCGATCGATGCGAGGTCGTCGTCCGAAGCGAATCTCGCCGCCCGCTCGACACTCTCGCATTCGAGAAGCCGCCGTGCCTCGAGGAGATCGAAGGGGCTCGGCCCCGCATCGAGTGCCGGCAAAAGTGCGCGCGAGCCGCGGGTCGATTTATCTGAAACGAAGATCCCGGCACCCGCGCGAATTTCGATCATGCCGGCGATCTCCAGCGCAATCATGGCCTCCCGCACGGTTGGACGGCTGACGCCAAGGCGTTTGGCGAGCTCGCGCTCCGGCGGGAGCCGCGCGCCCGGCGCATACTCGCCCGCACGGATGAGTGCGCGAATTTGACCGGCCGCTTGCTGGTAGAGTCGCTGGGTCTCGAGCGGTTGAAGCGGCATGGCGCATCAGTCCTCGTTCCGTTTCAGAAATCCGCTCTCGGCCATCTCTTTCACCATGCGTGCTGCGGGCCGCACTTCTGATTACCAATCGTGCATCGTGCCGTCGGTGAGGCGATTCACCGGCAAATAAGCGCGCTTGTAGGGGAAACGTGCGGCAAGATTTTCGTCGACATCGACGCCGTGTCCAGCGGCTTCGCCGGGGTGCAGATAGCCCTCCTTGAAGAAATAAGCATGCGGGAACACCTCGTCGGTCTCGTCGGTATGACGCATATATTCCTGGATGCCGAAATTCGGCACCGAAATGTCGAAATGCAGGGCGGCACCCATGCAAACCGGCGAAAGGTCGGTCGCACCGTGGCAGCCGGTGCGCACGTTGTAGAGATCGGCGAGCGAAGCGATGCGGCGCAGGTGCGTGATTCCGCCGGCATGCACGACGGTCGCACGGATATAGTCGATGAGCTGCTCCGAGATCAGCGTGCGGCAATCATGGATCGAATTGAACACCTCGCCGACCGCGAGCGGGGTAACCGTGTGCTGGCGGATCAAGCGGAAACTTTCCTGGTTTTCAGCCGGGGTCGCATCCTCCATCCAGAACAGCCGATAGGGCTCAAGCGAGCGGCCGAGCCGACCGGCCTCGATCGGCTTCAACCGATGATGGACGTCATGGAGGAGATGCGGCTCGGAGCCGAACTTCTCCCGCAAAACAGCGAACAGCTTGGGCACGAAATCGAGGTACTTCTCGGTCGACCAGAGATTTTCCGTCGGCAGATCGGCGTCCGCCGGCTCGTAATACATCTTGTCCCGCGCCACGCCATAGGTGGAAGCGAGACCGGGAACGCCGCACTGCGCGCGAATCGCCTTGTAAACAAGGGAGATGTAGCGGGCGACCTCGTCGACGCATTCCGCGATGTCTGCGCCATTGGCGTGGCCGTAGACAAGGGCACCCTCGCGGCTTCGGCCGCCAAGAAGCTGGTAGAGCGGCAGGCCAGCGCACTTGGCCTTGATGTCCCACAGGGCCGTGTCGACTGCGGAAATCGCCGACATGGTGACCGGCCCGCGCCGCCAATAGGCACCTCGATAGAGGAATTGCCAGATGTCCTCGATGCGATGGGCGTCGCGGCCGACGAGGCAGGGGATCACGTGATCGGTAAGGTAGGACGCGACGGCCAGCTCGCGGCCGTTGAGCGTCGCATCGCCAAGTCCGTAAAGCCCTTCTTCGGTCGCGACCTTGAGCGTGACGAAGTTACGGCCGGGACAGGTGACGATGACGCGGGCAGCCTTGATCTTCACGTGCGTTCCTCCGAGGCCGGTTCGGCCGAGTTGATTGACTAATTCCGCCGCTGCGCCTTCACGCGGGTGACGAGCTGCGTCGGATTGACGAAGCGCAATGCAATGAGAAGCCAGACGAGTGTCGTCACCATATAAGTGACGGCCATGGCATCGACCGATTGAGTGGCACGCACGCCGGCGGCGAACACCGAATAGTAAAGCGCTACAACGAGCGTCTGGCTGTCAGGCCCGGCCGTCAGGAAGGTGAGCTCGAATAGCGCGATGGTGCGGACAAGGACGAGGAGACCGGCGGCAAACATGCCGGGTGCCAGGAGCGGCACGAGAATATGGACGAAAACCCGAAAGGTTCCGGCGCCAAAAACGCGGGCTGCCTGCTCCAGCCTTACGTCGATCTGCTCAATGAACGGCGTCATCACAAGAATCACGAAGGGAACCGCAGGTACGAGATTGGCAAGGATGACGCCGGTCTCGGTGCCGCCCAGGCGCACCCGGTAAAGCACGGTCGCGAGCGGAATTCCGTAGGTGATCGGCGGTACCATGAGGGGCAGGAGGAAGAGCAGCATGGCGCTACGCTTGCCCGGAAAGTCGCGGCGCGCGAGGGTGTAGGCGGCGGGCACGCCGACCAGGATCGATATGGCCACGACGATGAAGACGACCCTGAGCGTGACCGTAAGGACGTCGCCGAGCTGGAACTCGTCCCACGCCGATGCATACCAGCGCGTGGTGAATCCGGCGGGCAGCCAAGTGCCGAGCCAGCGGGTCGCAAAGGAGCTGACCGCGACCGACGCGATCACCCCTGCCACATTGATCAGGAAGAACGCCATGAGTGCCGTGACAAGCGAGGTCCAGACGATCTCGCTCCACGAGCGGCGCTCGGTTTCGGCGCGCGCAAGTGCTGATGCGGCGGTGCTCATCCCTTCGCTCCTCCGGCGGGTCCGCGATAGAAGAAGCCCCGCAATCCGAGGACCGCGACGACGACCGCGAGCTGTGCGAGCCCCATGATCATCGCCACCGCTGATGCCATCGAGTAGTCGTAATCCTCGAACGCGGCCTGATACGCCGCGATCGAGATGACGCGGGTCGGCCCTGCCGGCGCCCCCAGCAGCACGGCCGACGGGAACACCGAGACCGCCTGCACGAATGCAAGACAGAACGTGATCGCTAATCCGGGAGCAAGCAGCGGAAAATAGATATGAAGAAATTGGCGCGCCGGTCCGGCACCGAGCGTCGAAGCGGCCTGAGCAAGCACGGGGTCGATCCCGGTGATGTAGGAGAGCGTGAGCAGGAACGCGAATGGGAACCCAGTGATGACGAGCGAGAGCAGCACCCCCCAATAATTGTGCGTAAGCCGAACCGGGCCCGCAATCAAATGCAGATCGAAAAGGAGCCGATTGAACCAACCCTGCGGCCCGAGATAGTTGAGCAACCCTTCGGCGACCAGCACCGTGCCGAGCGTGATCGGCACCACGAGCATGGTCGTGACGACGCGCTGCATGCTCGTCGGCCGGCGCAGCTTGAGCGCCATCGGAATGGCGAGTCCGAGATTGATCAGTGTCGCGGGCAGCGCGATCCAGAAGGTGATGCCGAGCGTGCTGTAAAACCGCGGTTGTTCGAAGAATCGTTCGTAATTGGCCCAAATCCCGCCATCCTTGGGCGCGAAGGAGAGGAAGAGCCCGTAGGCGAATGGGTAGATGAAAAGCAGCACGACGAAGAGCGCGCCCGGAACGATCAACAGGACCGTGCGATCGAGGCCGGAATCGCGCAAGTTGCCGGCGATCATCGCGTCACCCAGCGCCGTATACGAGAACACGTTCGGCGGGAACGTGCCAGCACAAGTGATCGCCCGGTAAAACGCGCTCGACACTACGCGCGTGCAACCTGGCGCCCGCATCGGTCACGAAGTCGACGAGGTAGTCCCGCCCGCAATATTCGACGGTCTCGGCGCGTCCTTCGATGCGGTTCGGGCCCTCGCCGGGTTCGATCTCGTCGGGCCGGATCACCGCCGTGGCGGGGCCCGCGCCAAACCGACCCTGACGCGCACCGGCGAGTGTCAATCCGCCGCACTGAAATGAAACTTGCTCCCCTTCGATATGGTCGACGCGCCCTTCGAGCACGTTGCGGTAGCCCATGAAGAGGGCAACGTCGAGGTTTGCCGGGCGATCGTAAAGCGTCTCGGGGACCCCGATCTGCTGGGCAACACCGTCCTTCATGACGACGACGCGGTCGGCGAGGGACAGGGCCTCCTCCTGGTCGTGGGTGACATAGACCGTCGCGCGGCCGAGTTCCTGGTGGATGCGCTTGATCTCCGAGCGCATTTCGAGCCGCAGCTTGGCATCGAGGTTGGAGAGCGGCTCATCCATCAAGATCACAGGCGGCTCGATCACGATCGCGCGCGCAATCGCGACCCGCTGCTGCTGCCCGCCGGACAATTGGCCAGGCAGCTTTTCCGCGTGCGCCTCGAGTTGCACGAGGCCGATTGCGTCATCCACGCGCCGCCGGATCTCGTTCTTCGGCACCCGGCGCATCGCGAGGCCGAAGCCGATGTTCTTGCGCACATTCATGTGCGGGAAGAGTGCGTAGTTCTGAAAGATCATACCTAAGCCGCGCTGCTCCGGCCGCAAAGTGTCGATGCGCCGATCGTCGAGCCAGATGCTGCCGCTCGTGAGGGGTAGCAGTCCGGCGAGACAGTTGAGTGCCGTGGATTTGCCGCAGCCGGAGGGTCCGAGAAGAGCGATGAACTCGCCGCGGCTTATTTTAAGCGACAGGCCATCGAGGGCGAGGAGACCGCCGAAGCGGCGGCTGACCGCGTCGAGCTTGAGCTCGGCGAAGCCGCCACCCTGCGGCCGATGGAAATCCCCATTGCGCGACGCCATCTTCATCCTCCGCGGCCCGCGACTGCCGCCGATTGCGAATCGAGAAACATGTGCTCGATCATTTCAGCTTCTGCGCACCGATCTCCTCGTCCCATTTGTGGAACGCGGCGACGAGATCCCTGCCGAACAGCGGCGTCATGATCGGATATTTGGCGATCAGCTCGTCATATTCGGGTCGGCCGAATTCCTTGAGTGTGTCCTGGCTCTCCTGGGGTGCCATGGTGAGCGGGACGTTCTTGATCGCGGGACCTGGAAAGAAATACCCCTCATCCCACGCATAGGCTTGCTGCTGCGGCTTCAGCATGAAGGCGATGAGGTCGAGGACGACCGCGAGATGATCGGGCGCGATGCCCTTCGGGATTCCCACATATTGCGCATCGGACACCCATTTGAACCCCGCTGGCCCGCTGAGGATGGTCGTCTCGGCCGACTTCGGCACGGTTCCGAGAACGCGGGGATTGATGTCCCAGCCGGGCATGGAAACGATGATGTCGCGGGAGCCTTCGCCGAGTTCCTTCATCGTGGCTCCGGTGCCCGACGGATAATATTCGATGCAGCTATTGAGCTCCTTGAGATAGGCCCACGTCTTCGCCCATCCGTTGATCGGATCGCGCGGGTTGCTGTCGCCAAGCACATAGGGCAGGCCCTGGAGGAACGCCCGGCCCGGCCCGGAATTCGCGGGACGCGCATAGAAGAAACGGTTGGGATGGGCCTTGCACCACGCGAGCAGCTCATCGGTCGTCTTCGGCGCATCCTTGACCCGCTCGGGCGCATATTCGAGCATCGGCCCGGCGATCGCGAACACCACCAGGATCGCCTGGCCTTCCGTTGGCTTCTGCATGTCGAGCGCACCTGGCAAATAGTTTTGCTCGAGGTTCGGGAACTTCGCTGCATAGTCCGGGAGGATCTTCACCCAAAGGCCTTGCTCCATCCCGGCGGAAATCGCGTCGGTGCCGCTCAAGACAACGTCGATGTCGACACGACCCGCATCCTGCTGGGCCTTGAGCTTGCCAGGCAGCTCGGGTGCGGGCGCCTTCGTGAAATTGAACTTCGAGACAAGCTCGGGATGCGCCTTGCGGTAAGCCTCGATCGCTTTTTGGGTCAAGGCGAGCTGGCCACCCACGTCGACGACGTTGATGACGATTGGCGAGGTCGGCATTGCCGGCAGATCGGCGGCACGCACCTCCTGCGCTGACGACAGTGCAACCGCTCCGACGATGCCGGCAAGAAAAAGCCTTAAAGTTGATTTCATGACGTTCCTCCCTTCCTGACCGTGCGCCGATGGCCTTTCAACTATGCACCACCGTAGGCGGATTGCTTGAGCGCTTCCCGGGCGCCGACGCGGCGCAACAACGCAACAGCGTCGACAAGCTCGCGGCGGAAGTATTCGCTCCGTTGCAAAGCCGCGGGAAAAATCCCCGAGCGGTCGACAAGATTGGCGACGATATCGCCATCGCCTTGCGGCAGTCCGGCCCAGCGCATGAGCTCCCCCGCACGCGGATCGGATACCGTGATCGCTTGGCCCCGATCGTCCTTGCCGCCAAGAAAGCGGATCCATGCGGCGACGGCGAGCGTCAGCCGGGTGATCGACGCGTTGCTTCGCAGGCGATCTTCGATCGACCCGAGCAGGCGCTGCGGCAATTTCTGGGACCCGTCCATCGCGATCTGCCAGGTGCGATGACGGATCGCGCGATTCTCGAAGCGGCGAACGAGTTGCGCGCCGTACGCCGCGAGCTGTCGCATCGGGAACTCGGGCAGCGTGGGTGCGATCTCCTCCGCCATCATGTGTTTGAGAAATCGGTGCAAATTCGGATCATCGAGGGCGTCGGCCACGAATTCATAACCCGCAAGCTGCCCGAGATAGGCAATCGAGGAATGACAGCCGTTGAGCATGCGAAGCTTCATGCGCTCATGGGGTGCGACGTCGGGGACAATTTCGACGCCGACCTCGGCCAAGTTCGGGAAGCCGTCCCCGAGCCGGTTCTCGATAACCCATTGACTGAATGGTTCGCCGACCACGGCCCCACGATCCTCGACCGCGAGTGCGGCCATCGCCTCGGCGCGGTCCGCATCGGTCGCCGCGGGCACGATGCGATCGACCATCGTGGACGGCACGGCGACGGCCTCCTCGATCCATCCGGCAAGATCGCCGCCGCGAAGTGATGCGTAGTCGAGGAGTGCGCGGCGCAATGTCCGTCCATTGGCGGGCAGATTGTCGCAGGAGAGGATGGTTGGCGGTGACGTGCCCGCCGCACGAATTCGGCGCAGGGCCTCGGCGAGGAAAGCGATCGCACTCGTCGGGGTATAGGGTGCCTCGAGATCGCGCCTGATTTCGGGGTGGTCGGGATCGAGTCGTCCGCCGGGTGCCAGGCAGTAACCCTTTTCGGTCACCGTCACGGTGACGAGGCGTGTCGCGGGTGCGGTAAGACATCGAAGCACCGCTTCCGGATTCTCCGTTGCGAGCAGCACCGATCTAACACTTCCGATCACGCGGTAGTCGACGCGTACGCTTTCGCGCACGACGAGGGTATAGAGCCCGTCCTGGGGTTCGAGTGCCTCGCGCACGGCGCCATGGCGCAGGCTGATGCCGATGATTCCCCACGGGCCGAACCGCTTGTGGAGCAAATCGTCGACATAGACAGCCTGATGCGCGCGGTGGAAGGCGCCGATTCCCAAATGCACGATGCCCGGTTCGAGCCGGCCCCGGTCGTAGGTGGGCCGGCGTATCCCGGCCGGAAGTGCCGCGAGATGCCGGCCATCGAGCCGTGCCGGGTGGGCCGTGACGAGCGTGGGCCGCGTCGCCGCGGTCACAGCTTGTAAGCCTTCTTGGCAAGGGTGTAGGCGAGGTCGACGGCGACTTCGCGCGCCTCATCCTCTTCGAGGCGGTGATCCACAACGAGTTCCGCGAGGTAGGTGCAATCGACGCGGCGCGCCACGTCGTGGCGTGCGGGGATCGAGAGGAAGGCACGCGTGTCGTCGTTGAAGCCAACGGTGTTGTAGAAGCCGGCCGTCTCCGTGACGAGTTGACGATAGCGCCGCATTCCCTCGGGGCTATCGAAGAACCACCAGGCGGGTCCGAGCTTGAGGGTGGGATAGGCGCCCGCGAGTGGTGCAAGTTCCCGCGAGTAAGTTGTTTCGTCGAGCGTGAAAAGGATGATGCTCAGGTTCTTTTCGTTGCCGTACTTGTCGAGAAGCGGCTTGAGTGCCCTTGCATAGTCGGTGCGCAAGGGGATGTCGAAGCCCTTGTCTCGCCCGAAAGCGTGATAGACCGACGGGTTGTGATTGCGGAACGAGCCGGGGTGGATTTGCATCACAAGCCCGTCCTCCAAGCTCATGCGCGCCATTTCGGTGAGCATCTGGGCGCGGAAGAGATCGGCCTCCTGGGGGCTCACATTTTTCTTGAGCACCTTGTCGAAAAGAATCTCCGCCTCGCCGCGCGAAAGGTCCGCCGTGCGCGCGGAGGGATGACCGTGATCCGTCGAGGTGGCGCCCGTTTCGGCGAAGAAGCGGCGCCTATCCATGTGGGCCTGGAGATAGCCTTGCCATCTCGTCGTGTCTCGGCCGGTGATTTCGCCAAGCCTCCTGACCTGGTCCGCAAAGCCGTCGAATTCCGGATCGACGACCGGATCGGGCCGATAGGCCGTCAGCACACGGCCGCGCCAATTGCTTTGCCGAAGCTTCTGGTGATGCAGAAGCGGATCGAGCGGCGATTCCGTCGTCGCGATCACTTCGATTTTAAACCGCTCGTAAAGTGCGCGCGGGCGAAATTGCGATTTCCCGAGGCATTCGGCGACTTGGTCGTAGATCCTATCGGCGCTCGCTGGGGCCAAGCGCTGTTTTACGCCGAATACATCGGCCAACGCGTGCTCGAACCATAGGCGGGACGGTGTGCCACGGAAGAGGCGATAATTTTCGGCAAACAGGCGCCAGATCTTTCGTGGGTCCTGCTCGACCCGCTGGCCGTCGCGCCGCGCGATGCCAAGGCTTTCGAGAGGGATGCCCTGGCTGTAGAGCATTCGGAAGATGTAGTGGTCCGGTACGATGAACAGCGTGGCGGGGTCGGAGAAAGGCTCGTTGTCGGCGAACCACGCGGGATCGGTATGCCCGTGCGGGCTCACGATCGGCAGATTGCGAACCTCTTTATAAAGCCGCCGCGCAATCGACCTGACCGCCGGATTCGCCTGAAACAGCCGATCTGGATCGAGCCGAAGCGGCGAAACTTTCCCGCGCTCGACGCGCGTCTTCTTGCTTTCGCTTGCTTTCTTCCGGCCCGCCTGCCCGGGTGCCTTCTTCGCCACGTCGCCCCCAAATGTCCCTTTTTGGTTATGGCTTTTTGGTCAAGTGGTAAGGCCAATTACTAACAATTTCCGGGCTGCCGAGTCAATTGGACGGCGGCGTCATGCGTTGCCTGCCCGGCCAGCCCGTGAGCGGGCTGCCTCAGCGCGCAAGCGTGCGCCACGCATCGGCGAACGCGCCGAGAGCACGCTCGACCTCGGCCATTCCGACGTGTCGATGGGTCACGAGGCGAAGCCGCCACGGCCGGGCCGGGGTCACGACGATGCCCTTGGGCTTCAATGCGGCCGTCCATTCGGCGGCGTTCCTGCGGGAGGCGCTAACGTCCGTGTTGACGATATTGGTCTCGACGTCGCTGGGGTTGGCGAGACGAGGATCGATCGAATGTAGGCCTTCCGCCAACCGCTTGGCCGCACGGTGGTCGTCGGCCAGACGCTCCACCATGTCTTCGAGGGCGACGACGCCTGCCGCGGCAACGACGCCGGCCTGACGGAGGTTGCCGCCGACCATGCGGCGGAACGCCCGCGCACGCAGAATGAAATCCTCCGAGCCGCATAGGACGGAACCGATCGGTGCAGACAGCCCCTTCGACACGCAGAAGGTGACGGAGTCGCCGAAGGCCGCAATTCGATCGGCGGGCACACCGAGGCCGATCGCCGCGTTGAAGAGCCGCGCGCCGTCGATATGTACGGGAACCCCGTGCGCCTTGGCGATCGTTTGGAGTTCGGCCATGTGATCGAGGGGCAGGATGGCGCCACCTGCGGCGTTATGCGTCGTCTCCGTGCAAATGAGTGCCGTCGCGAGGCGGTTGGGCGTGAGGCCCGGACTGACCGCATCCTTCAGGGCATCGAGATCGATTGCACCCCGCCTGCCCGGAAGGGCGCGATGGAAAAGGCCCGCAAGATTCCCGACCCCGCCCATTTCCGTGCGTGCGATGTGGCTCTCGGCCTCGAGCAGAACTTCCCCACCTCTGCCGGTATGGGCGAGGGTCGCCACGAGATTGGTCATCGTGCCGCTGGGCATGAAGCAAGCTGCCTCCTTGCCGGTGCGCCGGGCTGCCAGGGATTCGAGCGCCCTGACCGTCGGATCGCCATCGCGCGAGTCGTCGCCGAGCTCGGCATGACGCATTCGCTCCAGCATTTTTTCGGTCGGCAGCGTGATCGTGTCGCTGCGAAGGTCGATCGGATTCATGGAACTCCCCAGCATTTGTTTGGCACTGCGTTCTCGGCCCCGCGAGCGATGCTCGAAGACACGGCGTCGGAGGGCGCGTTGTGATTTCGTGCGCAAGGATATAGAGTGACGCCAGCTAGTCAACTCTGCGAGCGAAAAAGACTTCCCGAGAAATCAGTGCCGAAACCCGCGATGGGGTCCCCTTCGCCGATACATATTTGGCGGGGCCAATGGAAAAGGCGGGATCGGATTAAGGAGACAATGGCCATGGCAAGCAAAACAAGTGGTGCAAGCAAGCTCTTCAAAAGCGGCCTCACGGTCCGGCGCGCGGTCCTCGGCCGTGCCTATGTCGACAAGAGCCTTGCCGCCGCCGACTGGTTCAACATGCCGTTTCAGGAGCTCACGACCGAATATTGTTGGGGCAAGATTTGGTCGCGTCCGGGGCTGCCGCGGAAGACGCGCAGCTTGCTCAATCTAGCCATGCTGGTCGCCCTCAACCGGCCGCACGAATTGAAGCTCCATGTGAGGGGTGCGCTCAACAACGGCGTTACGCCGCAGGAGATCCAAGAGGTCATGCTCCAGGTTGCGATTTATTGCGGCATCCCCGCCTCGCTCGAGGGCTTTCGTATTGCGCGCGAGGTTTTGCTCGAGGCCGGCACGCTCGAGCCCGCCGCCGCGCAGCGCGGCACCAAAAAGCGCCGCAAGCGGAGAGCCGCGCGATGACCATGCGCCTCGCCATTCTCGACGACTATCAGGGCGTAGCGCTCGGGCTGGCGGACTGGGCGAGCCTTGCGCCGGCGGTCTCCGCCGTTCCCATCCGTGACGTCCTGCCGAACATCGATGCCGCCGTAAAGCAGCTCGCTGATTTCGAGATTGTGGTCGCGATGCGGGAGCGCACGCCATTCCCGAGCGCGCTCATTGAGCGGCTGCCGAAGCTCAAGCTTCTCGTCACGACGGGAATGCGAAACGCCTCGATCGACGTGAAGGCGGCCCTCGAGCGGGGGATCGCTGTTTGCGGCACGGATATGCTGCCTTATCCGACGGCCGAGCTCGCCTGGGGCCTCATTCTATCGCTCGCGCGCAGCATTCCGCGCGAGATGCGCAACATGCGGGAAGGCCGCTGGCAGACGACCGTCGGTGTCGGGTTGCGCGGCAAGACGCTCGGCGTCGTCGGCCTCGGCAGGCTCGGCAGCGAGGTTGCGAAAATCGGCAAGGCGTTCGGCATGGAGCTGATCGCCTGGAGCGAGAATTTGACGCCCGAGCGGGCGGCCGCGGTGGGAGCCGAGCGTGTCGGCAAGGACGAACTCATCCGGCGGGCCGACTTCGTCACCATCCATCTGGTGCTGAGCGAGCGCACGCGCGGCCTTGTCGGCGCCTCCGAGCTCGCGGCAATGAAATCGACGGCCTACCTCGTGAACACGTCGCGCGGCCCGATCGTGGATACCTCAGCACTGATTGCGGCCCTCGAGCTGAAGCGCATCGCCGGTGCGGCAATCGACGTTTACGACACGGAGCCGCTTCCGGCGGACCATCCGCTGCGCCGGCTGGAGAACGCCGTGCTCACGCCGCACATCGGCTATGTCATCGCCGAGAACTATCGGCTTGCCTACGGTCAGGCGGTCGTGGATGTTCGCGGCTTCCTGGCGGGCAAGCTCATACGCGAGGTCAAAGCGTAGCGTATGATGAGATTGGGTTGACGCATTTCGTCGTGTGGCCTTCTCCTCGTCTTTTACCCCTCTCCGCCCCATTGGGGCGGAGAGGAAGGGTGAGGTGAGGATCGCCATGCATCTGAAAGCGAGAACCTCGATCGCGCGGTGCCTGCGCCGGGAGGCTACCGACGTCGAACGAATTCTCTGGCGCGCTTTGCGCGAACGCGTCACCTCGTGGAAGTTTCGGCGCCAGCATCCGATCGGGCAGTTTGTCACCGATTTCGCTTGCCCCGCTCGCAAATTGGTCATCGAACTCGATGGCGGTCAGCATGCCGAGCGGAAGGAGGCGGACACTCGGCGTGATGCCGTACTCGCGCGTCACGGCTATCGCGTCGCCCGGTTTTGGAACAACGAGGTTCTCGACAATCTCGATGGCGTATTGGAGACGATACGTCGAGTGCTCGAAGCGCCCCCACCTCACCCGACCTCTCCGCCCCGAGGGGGCGAAGAGGTGAAGAGAAAATCATGGCAGGGCAACGTAGCTTCCTCACGGACGCCGAATCGAGAACGGCAGCCACCCAGCGATTGAAGTGTCCGCGCCGCCGGGGCCAAACCCTGAGCATGATGGAATTAGGCGGAGACGCGCTCACTTCTTTCCCCTCTCCGCCCCAATGGGGCGGAGAGGGGCTCGACTTGCCTGTTACAAGAAGGGCGATACGTCTAGAGCGTGACGCGAATAAGTTGATCCACTGTCCCCCCTCACCCAGCCTCGGGTAAGCTCAGCGTTGCTTCGCTAACCCTACGCAACCCTCTCCTCCCATTGGGAGGAGAGGGAAGGGTGAGGAGGGCTTCGCGATCCCATATCATCTAATCACGCTCTAGGAGTCGAACGCCGCAGCGGCGGCGACGATGCCAGCACCATGCGTGAACTTGTGGCTGAGTTCTCCGAGCACGTCCTCGAGGTGGAGGAGATCGGTCAGGATATCGCCCTCGCGTAGCTCTCCCATGGTGCCGATCCGGATCACCTTGCCTGCGAGCTTGTTGCGCGCACCGGCGATCACGGTGCGGTGCTTTTCGTGAAGCCGGCGCACGATGGTGCTGCCGTCGAGACCGGCCGGCACATGGAATACGCAGACCGTGCTCGACAGCATGCCCTTGGTTGGAAAGCTGGCGAGGCCGATCGCCTCGCAGCCCGCGCGCAACGCCGTCGAAAGCCGCCGATGGCGCGCGAGCACTTCGGGGATTCCCTCGGCATGGATCATACGCAGCGCCTCGTTGAGGCCGAGGATCAAACTCACGGCCGAAGTATAGGGCGTTGCCCCATCCTCGATCTCCGATCTGTATTTGCGGAAATCGAAATAAAAGCGCGGCAGCCCGTCTTCGCGGTTGATGGTTTGCCATGCCTTGGCACTCACGCTCGCTAAGCCCAGGCCGGGCGGGCACATCAGCGCCTTCTGGGAGGCGGAGACGACGATATCGACGCCCCACTCGTCCTGGCGCATCTCAACCCCACCCAGGCCGCTCACGGAATCGACGAGGAGGAGGGTCGGGCGATTGCGCAGCACCGCCCCGATACCGGCGAGATCCGCGACGATGCCCGTCGAGCTTTCGTTATGCACGAGGACGACCGCCCGATAATCCTGCACCTTGACCCGCGCCTCGATGCTGGCGGGATCGACCGCTTCGCCCCATGATACCGCGAGGGTATCGACGGTGACGCCGAGAGCCTTGCCGATCGCGGCAAAGCGTTCGCCGAACTGGCCGTTCACGACGACGAGTATTCGCTCACCCGCCTTTAGGACGTTGACAAGACAGGCTTCCATCATGCCCGTCCCGGTCGCCGCGGTGAGGAGCATGCGATTCTCGGTGCCGAAGATCGGCTTCAGCTTGCGCTCGACCTCGGTCATGACCGCGCGGAATTCGGGCCCTCGATGCGCGAGCATCGGCTGTGCGATCGCGGTGCGAACACGCTCCGGTACGGCCGTGGGGCCCGGCAATCTCAATCGGTAGGGTTCGGGGGCAAAATTGGCGGTGCTTTCGCTTTCTTGTCGGTCGGGCATTGGACGTACTCGAATGTTTGCGGGGAGGGGGCTATTTCGGTCGGTCATTCCTTGGAGTTTCCGGGTCACGGACTTGCGATCCATCTTCGATCGGCGGTATTCGCCCTCACGGTAGTCTCGCGTTTCTGGCGCGATTGACACCGGCCGACTGCAATGTCAGGTATGTATATTGCGGTGCCTTACGTCGTCAATGGCGGGCGGCCGATCACCCTCACTGTGGCACCATCCCTAGGGCAACAGGATATTATCGGCTCGCACTCGCGACAGGCGCACGGGTGCGGCGAGAGAAGTGAACGAGACAAGGAGAGAAGATGAGCATCACGGGCGATCAGGCCATCGGATTGGGTCGAGCGGGTGGCCATCGGCATCTTTTGTTGGGCAGCCGCCACATGGTTTCTGCGGGCCATTTCGCGGCGGCACATGCGGCCTTCCTCGTCCTCGAAGCCGGGGGCAACGCGGTCGACGCCGGGGTTGCCGGCGGGATTGCGCTCGGCGTGCTGCAGAGCGACCTCGTGAACGTGGCGGGGGTCGCCCCCATCATGATCTATGTCGCCGCAGAGCGCGAAGTGATCACGATCGACGGTCTTGGCGTATGGCCGAGGGCGGCATCGCTCGACTATTTCCGCACGGCACACCGCGGCGAAATTCCCGAGGGCTTGATGCGCACGGTCGTACCGGCAGCACCCGCGAGCTGGCTCAAAGCGCTTTCCCGCTACGGCACCATGAGCTTCGCCGATGTCGCCTCGGCCTCGATCGCATTCGCGAGAGACGGCTTTCCCATGCACCCGCCGATGGCCGACTACATCGCGCGGAATGCGGAGCGTTATCGGCGCTGGCCCCAAAACGCTGCAATCTACCTCCCGAAGGGTCGGCCACCCGAGACGGGCGAAATGTTCGTGCAGCGCGATCTCGCGGCAACCCTTCAATATATGGCGGATGAAGAAAAGTCCGCCGCCAAGGGTGGGCGCGAGGCCGGAATCCGGGGCGCGCGCGACGCGTTCTACAAGGGCGACATTGCGCGGCAGATCGCGAACTTCCACCGTGCTAACGGCGGCTGGATGACGGAAGCGGATCTCGCGACTTACGACGCGCGGCTCGAGCCCGCGGTCACCGTTCGTTTCGGCGGCGTCGAGGTCTACACCTGTGGCCCTTGGTGCCAGGGTCCGGTCTTGGCGCAGGCGCTCAAGCTCCTCGAAGCAATGGACCTTCGCGCACTCGACCACAATTCCCCTGCCTACATCCACACGGTCACCGAGGCGCTCAAGCTCGCCTTCGCCGATCGGGAAGCTTATTACGGCGATCCGCGATTCGTCGACGTGCCG